>NZ_JBQKGQ010000009.1:0-152013 GCF_052118705.1 Agathobacter sp. LCP21S3_B2
CTTGTATTCTTTAGATTTTACCAACTTTGCCGGTCAGTAATAATCTAAATTTACTTGAGGTATTTTCTTTGGTCAACTCCCTTTACAATTTAAATTATACAGGAAGCTCCTGTAACCTCTTGAGCTGCTGTTTTCGATATTCTAAATCTCCCTTTTCCTCCGGACTGAGAACATTGTCATCTCCCGTAGCTGTCATATCCACGATTTTCATTCGTGTTTCTACTCTGGCTTTAAGATTAATATATTCATCCAATGTAATATTGGGCCAGAAGTTTACCAGCTGGATACATTCATTCTTACTTCCGATTCGGTCTATTCGTCCAAATCTCTGGATAATACGAACCGGATTCCAATGTATATCATAATTAATCAGATAATCACAGTCCTGTAAATTCTGACCTTCCGATATACAATCCGTTGCTATCAATATATCTATTTCTGCTTTTTCGTTCGGTAATAAGAGACTTTTTCCCTTAGACATTGGAGAGAAACATGTTAATACTGTATTTAAGTCTGTTTTTAATCCTTTGATCGTAGTCTTTCCATCTACTGAACCTGTAATAATAGCAGTGTCTAATCCATATTTTTTCTTCACATACACACTTACTGTGTCATACAGATAATTCGCTGTATCTGCAAAAGCAGTAAATATAATAATTTTCTTATTACCTGTATTGATAGGATGTTCCTGCTTTTCATCTATCACATCAAATAAGGTCTGCAATTTGCTATCATGAGCAGGTGTTATATCTGCAATCATCGCAAGGAGCAAATCCAGTATTTCCTTATCTCTTTCCAGCTCGCGTCTCCATGACTTATAATCCATATCTGCAATATCTATTCTTACTTTCTTTCCAATTGCAAACACATCATCATTCTGATCATCCCCATCTAAATCCATATTGGTAATGTCATTTAAATTCAATGTGGATTTATTATAGCCATGTTCAAAATCTGCAATGCTCTTTATGGTATCAGTAATAAGATCATTGATACGTTTTAATGTCAGCCTGAAGGAATATACTGAACTTTCCATTCGCTTCATAAGGTTTATTGACATCAATCTTCTGATTCCCTGCTCTCGACCAGACTGTGTAAGACCTCCCTTTACATGGTTTGAATCATACACATCTTTATACTTTGCTAATTTACTTGGCAGGATATAATCAGTTGGTGTATATATGCATAATCTAAGCAGATTCAGCTCTTCAAATATCTCATTATAATTGATTGCCTTGCTTAAATCTGTCAAGCCCGGTCTTTTTGATATAGGTGTATTTCTCTTTGGAAATGTTCCTATATCGGATGTATCATAATATTTCTGAATATGCTTTCTTGAACGTGCAATCGTTACACTATCAAGCAGTTCAAAGAAGTCGAAATCAAGCATTCTTAAAAGTTTGCTTGTAGTTCTATCCTCCGGTTCCCACTTACTCCATGTATTAAAGGCAGTCTGTGCCTGCTTGAAAATATCATCAATACTCTTATGTGTATTCAACTTTTCATCCAGTAGCTGACTTTCACCCTCATAAGCAAGAGCAATCTGATTCTTCAAATCTACAAATCGATTATTTACCGGTGTGGCAGACAACATAAGCACCTTTGTCTTAACACCCTTTCGTATAACCTTATTAAGAAGCTTCAGATATCTGTTTTCTTTCTCATTCTCACCGGATATTTTCCCACCATTACGGAAATTATGCGATTCATCAATGACCACCAGATCATAATTTCCCCAGTTTACCATATCCAGATCCATACCATTGGAATTTCCTGACTCTCTGCTTAAATCTGTATGAAACAGTACATCGTAGCGCATACGATCAGCTGCAATCGGATTGTTGATGTAATTATACTTATATGTATTCCAGTTATTTGCCAGCTTCTTAGGACACAACACAAGCACAGATTTATTCCTATTCTCGTAATACTTTATTACAGACAATGCGGTAAATGTTTTACCTAGACCTACCGAATCAGCTAAAATACAGCCATTATACTTCTCCAGCTTATTGATAATAGCTAACGCTGCATCTCTCTGAAAATTATAGAGCATCCCCCATATTTTGCTTTCTTTAAAGCCTGTTGCCTCGTTTGGCAGTACATCATCTGATACATCTTCAAGAAATTCATTGAAAATATTGTATAATGTTACAAAATACAGATAATCCGGAGAATTTTCATTATAAACAGTTGTGATATTCTCTATCACTTCATCTGTCACTTCCTGCAGTTTTGATGAATCATTCCATATCTGTTCAAATAGCTGCAAGTATGCTGTACTCATTGGTGCTTCTGATTTCTGAACCATATAATAAGCATTATTTCCACGTTCACAGCCTAAATCTACTGTTGTAAATCCGCTTAATGGCATATAATTCTTATCATCTACATTAATAAATCCCATCATATTTTCATTTGTCACATTTGATTTGAATACTGCCTTTTTACGAATCCACTCCGAACATTCTTTTGCAATTGCCTTCTGTGTCATCTCATTACGAAGCTTAACTTCAAACTCTGAACCAAACAGATTTCTCTCACGTTCCTGTCTTGGTATATAAAACTCCCTCTTTTCACGCTTTGCTTTTTCCTTAATGAATGTTGGTGATGTGAAAATAAAACGCAATTCATCCACATTTTTAAGTTCTTTCTTTAACTCGGCAAATGCATAAATAGAAAAGCAGGCTGCAGCAATAGATACTTTACTGTCCTTATGTATTTCAGTTGTCAAATCTTCTTTTAGTGTCTTATTGACATTATCTATTATTTCCAATTTCATTTGCCTCCTTCGTTTGTTCTATGCATTATGCTTATTTTTCTTGTACCTTGCATCTGCTGGCTTCTGTGCAGTATCAGGAATCAACCACATTTTTCCTTTTTTAATCGCACCGTCAATTCTTCCCTCTGTACATAAAACTCCTATTCTTCTAGTAGAAATATTCCATACCTTTGAAAGTTCTGTTGCTGTTAAATACTCCATAATCGAAACCTCCATAATAAGAATATTATATTCTACTATCGGAATAATAGCAATCTTATTTCTTGCTTCTTTCTTATGATGGCTCTAGCTTATCACATTACGAGTCCCAAAGTCTGCCCTCGCAACTCGAAACTTTGTTTTTTTACAGATTTGTAGTATAATACCTACCATGAAATTACAAAAATTATACAGCAAGGTCCGTCAGGCCCTTGACGACTACAATATGATAACTGAAAATGACAAAATCGCTATCGGTGTCTCAGGCGGAAAGGATTCTCTCACACTACTCTATGCTCTTTCCGGCATCAGAAGCTTTTATCCTGTACCCTTTGAGCTTGTAGCGATTGCGGTTGATCTGGGATATGAGGATTTTGATTTGGAGCCGGTGAAGGCGCTGTGTGATGAGCTCTCGGTGGAGTTTTATGTGGTGAAAACTGATATTGGACGAATATCTCTTGAAAAATCTAAGAATCAGGCTAGTCCCTGCTCATGGTGCGCAAAGCTTAGAAAGGGAGCTTTGAATGATTTTGCGCTGTCTGTCGGCTGCAACAAAATCGCATATGCACACCATATGGATGATATTATAGAGACTATGTTTCTTTCCCTGCTATATGAGGGACAGTTTTATTCGTTCGCGCCTGTTACACAGCTGGACGGCAGTGGGCTTACCATCATCCGTCCGCTTATGTATGTCGGCGAGTCAGATGTGAAGGGCTTTAAGAATAAATATAATCTGCCGGTGTGCAAGAATCCATGCCCTTACGATGGCCACACGCGGCGCGAATATGTAAAACAGCTTGTCAGACATCTCAATCTGGAAAATCCGGGTGTCAAAAAGAGGCTGTTCTCTGCTATTCAAAACGGTAATATTGATGATTGGGTGAAATGCACCGGAAAGTCTGAGTTGTAAATTATTAAAAACATCTGCCAACAGGCAGATGTTTCAGACTATAGACATTAAAAGGCTGTATTAGATTATTATACAAATCATTCCACCATTTGAGTCATTAACGATTTTCTGCATTGTCTCCTGCAGCTTCATCTGACATTCATCATCCATCTGGAGGATTTTATTGCGTATTCCGTCCTCCATCAGGTCTCCGATTGATTTTCCGAATATGTTTGTGCCCCATACTCCTTCGCCACTCTTTTCTCCATCCTTTATGTAGTTTATAAGGTCTTCTGCCTGCTCCCGGCTTCCGACTATCGGTGCAATTTCTGTCTCAATATTAGCCCTGATCATATGAATTGATGGGGAAATTGCCTTCATTTTCACTCCATATTTACTGCCGTGTGCTATGAGCACAGGGTCCTCCATTGTGATATCAGAAAGCTCCGGCATTACCACACCGTAGCCTTTTTGCTGGACACTGGTGAAGGCATCTTTAATTTTTTCATATGCATTCCGCTCGCGTGTCAGCTCAATAATCATGGAAATCAGCTCCTTTTCGTCCTTTATCTCTACATTGCAAAGAGCTGAAATGTTTTCATAATAGTATTTTTCATCAATCTCCAGCTTTAGCTTTACGGTTCCGTCGTCAAGCCTGAGCTTCACCAGTGTAACATTTTTGAGAATGTCATCCTCCGGCTTTGGCATTATGTTGTTCATATCTGCAACGTCTTTAATTTTGGTTATGCGAAGCAGAAAATTCTTTGCATATGTAATAACAGATTGCTTAACACTGTTGTCGGATGGCAGCATTTGAACCCATTTTGGAATCTCATAGTCCACTCTTGTCACGGCAAATTCATACAGGAGCTTTTCCATAATTGCGGATATCTGTTCATTTTGAAGCTGTTCACAGTTTATTGCGAGAACCGATGTATTATATTCCCTGCTTAGTTTTGCCTGAAGAATTTTTGTTTCTTTGCTATATGGCTTTGTTGTATTTATTATAATGACAAAAGGCTTTCCTGATGCTGTAAGGTATGAAACAGTATCTCTTTCGGCATTTTCATAGCTTTCTCTTTTTATATCACCTATACTGCCGTCCGTTGTCACAAGTACTGCCACCGTCGAATGCTCCTCGATTACTTTTTTGGTTCCTACAACGGCAGCCTCCTCAAAAGGTATATCCTCGTCAAACCATGGTGTTTTTACCATCCTGTCGTTTTCGCCCTCGTAATAGCCAACCGCGTCACCAACTGTAAAGCCTACGCAGTCCACCAGACGCACCTTTACCTTTGAACCGTCGTCAAGAGCTATCGTAACTGCATCCTGAGGTATAAACTTAGGTTCGGTTGTCATAATTGTTTTTCCCTGTCCTGATTGCGGCAGTTCATCAACCGCACGTTTTTTTGAGTATTCATTGTCCATGTTTGGAATGACACAAAGCTCCATAAAGTGCTTTATGAACGTGGATTTTCCTGTTCTGACCGGTCCGACCACACCTATGTATATTTCACCGTTTGTACGGCACTTTATATCTTTATATAAATCAAAATCCATGCTGCCCATAAATTGACCCCTTTCTGTACTATGCTATAGTATATTGTTTTGTCAGGGGATTTATGCAAAAAAAGAACGCCGGTTGGCGTTCTTTTTAATTAATTGTTATTAATTGTTTTTATTTAGCGCTTGTTTTTTTAGCGCACGTCTTTTTTGAAGCTGTCTTCTTGTCTTCTGTTTCAGCATCGATTTCCTCAGCTTTCGGCTCCTCACGCAGACGAGCATACATTTCCATACATCTGTGAAGCTTCTTTGCCAGCTTATTGTCTATCTGCTCAGGTGTTGCTCTCCACTGCCAGTTTCCACCTGTAGTAGAAGGAATATTGATACGAGCCTTTGAATCAAGTCCCAGAAGATCCTGCATAGGGACAATTGCCATATCCGCTACTGATGACCATGCTGCACGCATCATACCCCAATTGTAGCCCTCCTCCTTTGTGAGATTCAGATAATCCTTTGCAAATTTGACACTCTCCTTTGGAGCTGTCTTCATCCAACCCATAACTGTGTCATTATCATGGGTTCCGGTATATACAACACAGTGAGTCGGATAATTGTGAGGCAGATAATCGCTGTCCTCGCGTGAGTCAAAAGCAAATTGGATAACCTTCATTCCCGGGAAGCCTGAATCCTTCAGAAGCTTCTTAACTGAAGGTGTGAGGAAACCAAGATCCTCTACAATGATAGGAAGCTTTCCGAGCTTCTTCTCAAGCTCATTGAAAAGATCCATGCCAGGACCCTCTTTCCAGACACCATTCTTTGCAGTGTCATCCTTTGCAGGGATAGCATAAAATGAATCAAAGCCTCTGAAATGATCAATTCGTACAATATCATAGAGCTTTGCCATGGCACTGATACGCTTTGTCCACCAGCTATATTTATCCTTTTTCATGACATCCCATCTGAAAAGAGGATTGCCCCAGAGCTGTCCGTCAGCAGAGAAAGCATCCGGAGGACATCCAGCAACCTCGATTGGATTGAGCTCCTCGTCAAGATAGAACTGTGTTGGATTTGCCCATACATCGGCTGAATCCATTGCAACATAGATAGGAACATCTCCTATAATTCTGATTCCCTTGTCATTTGCATATGCCTTGAGTGCTGTCCACTGCTTGAAAAACAGATACTGAAGCATCTTGTAGAAATTGATATCGTCATTATATTTTTCCCTTGCAGCCTCGATAGCCTCAGGTTTTCTGAACTTGAGGTCTTCGTCCCACTCAGACCATGCTACTCCACCGTTAGCATCCTTCAATGCCATAAAAAGTGTATACTCATCAAGCCATTCAGCTTCATTTTTGCAGAAATCATCATAATCAGCTGGAACATTCTTTTTAAAACGATCGTATGCCTTTTTGAGCAAATCGTATCTGTTCACGTACATGATACCGTAATCGATATACTGTGGTTTTTTACCCCACTTGTAAGACTCACACTCTATTTTGGTAAGAAGCTTGTCTTTGCAAAGTAACTCTAAATCGATAAAATACGGGTTTCCTGCAAAGCTTGAAAATGACTGATATGGTGAATCACCATAGCTGGTTGGACAGATTGGAAGTATCTGCCAGTATGTCTGACCGCCTTTCTCAAGAAAATCGACAAATCTCCTTGCTTCTTTACCCATTGTTCCTATACCGTATGGCGATGGAAGTGATGATATAGGCATTAATATACCACTTGTTCTCATGATAATAATCCTCCCTTTGTTAGATATGTAACTATGTGGACTTTGATTAGTTACATTATTAAATTATAATTATATATTTATATATTTATTTATATTAATCATATGCAATCACATATGATATTTACAAATTCACAGGTTAATGTATAAAGAACATCAACCACATCTTTTATTATCATACCATCATAAATAACAGCTTGTAAATTTATTTACATAATGTTACTATCATTTTAACAAAAGAAAAATGTTAAAAGAGGTGTAATAATGAATCAAATAACCAAGGAATTAATAAAGCACAAGGCTGAACATAATTTCAACCGTTTAATTGTATCAATCAAATGGGTTATTTTCTCTATTGTTGTTGGCATAGTTGCCGGTTTATGCGGTACAGCCTTTTATTTTTGTTTATCTGTTGCGACAGATTTCAGAATGAAATATCCATGGCTTTTATATTTTCTGCCGTTAGGCGGTGTGGCTATCGTTTTCCTTTACCATATTTTTAAGGATGATAACGATACCGGAACAAACCTTGTAATATCAGCTATTCACTCAGATGATAAGCTTCCGTTTCAAATGGCACCACTCATATTTATATCTACACTCATCACTCATCTGTTTGGCGGCTCCGCCGGTCGAGAAGGTGCAGCTCTTCAAATGGGAGGCAGCATCGGAAACTCAATTGGCCATGTATTCCGTTTTGATGAAAAGGACAAGCACGTAATGATTATGTGTGGTATGTCTGCCGCATTCAGTGCACTTTTCGGTACGCCTATGGCTGCCGCTATATTCTCAATGGAAATGATTAGTGTAGGTGTAATGTATTATATTGCTCTTGTTCCATGTGTCATCAGCTCACTGATTGCACACGGAATAGCAGTATATTTTAATGCAACAAACAAATTTTTCATAATTGATGACATACCGGATTTTACGATTTTCAATTCGATAAAAATATCAATACTCGCTATTTTCTGTGCCTTGGTGAGTATACTTTTATGTGTTGCCCTGCATTCATCAGAGTGGGCATACAAAAAGTATTTTAAAAACAGATATATACGAGCCTTTGTCGGCGGCTGTCTTGTCATTGTGGCAACACTTTTGGTGGGCAACCAGACATATAACGGAACCGGAATCAATATTATTCAAAGTTCTATTGACGGCTCTGTCAGACCTGAGGCTTTTATACTGAAAATTATATTTACAGCACTGACACTCGGTGCCGGCTACAAGGGCGGTGAAATTGTTCCATCGTTCTTTGTAGGAGCAACCTTTGGCTGCCTGTTCGGAAACATAATAGGTTTTTCACCATCTCTTTGTGCAGCAGTGGGAATGACTTCACTCTTCTGCGGTGTCACAAACTGCCCAATCACCTCGCTGCTTATCAGCTTCGAGCTGTTTGGCTACGATGGAATGCCTTACTTTTTACTGGCAATTCCTTTCAGCTACATGCTTTCAGGATACTTTGGTCTCTATCGCAGCCAGAGAATTGTATATTCAAAATACAAGACAAATTATATCAACAAGTCAACTCACTGATTAATTTAACAACTGTTAAATATCAGTTATTTACTTACCGCAATCAGGCATGATACCTCAGGTATTGATGCCTGATTTTTTATTGTATAAAGAACTGTGCTGCCAGCATGTTTGTCATCTGCAAGCACGTTCCAGCCATTTCCCGACGCATTATCAGGTAATTTAATGCTGATTTTATTTTTACATGAATTGTATGCTACAAACATATTTTCGTCAGGAGTCTCAATGGTATATGCCACCACTCCCTCCGGCACATCATCTATAAAATGTACCGATTTATGAATCTGCTCAATTGTATCAAGCCTGAAAGCCTTGTGATGCTTTCTGAGTGATATAAGACCCTTATAATAATCTCTCAAATCACTGTATTTTTCAGCTCTGTCATAAGATATGACATTTATTGAAAGAGGACTGCAATAGCTGTTTTCAACAGGTGCTTCCCCCTCTTTAGCTGTCTTGGTTCTGGCAAACTCTTCTCCGTTTAAGAAAAACGGTATTCCCTGTGCAGTAAATAATATTCCTGCAGCCAGCCTGTTCATGCGAAGCCTCTGCTCTGTGGTTTCATTCGAATTTGATACAATAAATCTGTCCCACAGAGTGTAATTATCATGACACGACAGATAGTTGATTACCTGATTCGGTGTATTTGCCCATGCAGGACATATTATAGCTTTTTTGAGCTCTTCTTCTTTTCCCTTACCACCATTTACAAAGCCAAGCTCATCCATATAAAACACATGACCCTTGACAACGTCCCTTATATCATCGGAAAACATTCCGATTCCGGGCAGCTTTTTATCGTTTAATTTTAAAGCACGGGACGACTCCGGTATCGCTCCCGGTCCGCCTGTCCAGCCCTCACCATACATAATTATATCAGGATTTATTTTCAACAATGCTTCCCTTGCCAAATTCATTGTCTCAATATCAATGACTCCCATCAGATCAAATCTGAATCCGTCGATATGATACTCACTTGCCCAATAGCAAAGCGAATCTATGATATATTTTCTGACCATAGTTTTTTCTGTGGCTATCTCATTACCACATGCGGATGCATCAGAATACTTTGTCTCATCCTCAGGATCCATGCGATAAAAGTAATTGCCCGAGGTCTTATAGAAACAACTGTCAAACACGTTGTAGGTGTGATTGTAAACCACATCCATAATCACGCCAATTCCGGCCTCATGGATTGCCTGAACCATCTCTTTATACTCTTTTATTCTGACAGCTCCATTAAACGGATCCGTGGAATAAGAGCCCTCAGGAATATTATAGTTATAAGGGTCATATCCCCAGTTGTACTGTTCAAGGTCAGGTCTGCTTTCATCTATACTTCCAAAATCATATGACGGCAGAATCTGCAGATGTGTGACTCCAAGCTCCTTGAAATAACCAAGTATCTGTGGCTCTGTAAAGGCTTTATATTTACCGGGATATTTTGAATGTGCCGACGCATCTGACGACACATCAGCTATAGACACCTCTGTGATAACCATGTTCATCGGATCATCACATTTTGGAATCTTCTCTTCTGTAAACCCTTCGGGATTGGTGGTTGACAAATCAACAACCATAGACCTATGACCGTTTACTCCGCATGCCTTCGCGTATGGGTCATGAGATTCAAAAACTCCGTCTGCGGTTTTAACTTCATATGTATAGTATTTTCCATTCAAATCACCATCAATTACAACAGTAAAAATGTCAGGATGACAGGTGTTTGAATTATCATTGTCAGATTTAGACATTGGCACCTTTTTAATTGCGTCTCCCTCTATGCCGTTGTCATACAATATTACTGATATTTCTTCAGCAATAGGTGAAAAAACACTAAATACAGTTTTTTCTTTTGAATATATTGCTCCAAGCTCCATATTTGCACATTCCTTTTCGATTATTTTCGTGAATATTATATTTCAAATTTTCAAAACTGTAAATATGTTAATTTCACCAATTTTTAAATTTATTTTAGTCATTATGCCCGAGAAAGAAATTTTTTCTTCTGCTGATGTGAAACCAATGAAATATATAAGCTTTGAGGAATGAGCCTTCCGCAGGCTGTTACAACTTTCATCTGCAGTGTCGGAATTATTACCGTCTTTTTCTTCTTCATCATGTCTATGGCATAGTTTGCACAGTATTCAGCCGAAATTCCCTTAAGAGCAAATTTGACATTGGCAACATCATTAAACTCTGTATCCACCGGTCCCGGACACAGACACCCCACATAGACACCGCTATTATACTGTCGAAGCTCTTTTGCCACTGCACGTGAAAGACTAGCCACATATGCTTTTGTTGCATAATACGTAGCCATGTAAGGACCGGCTGGAATCAGTCCTGCAGAGCTTGCAACATTAAGGATATAGCCACTGTCCTTTTGTCTCATCTGAATAAGCGTCTTTTTGGTCAGGAAATGCATGGCACGGACATTTAAATCAATCATATCCAGCTCTTTTGCAATATCTGTATCCTCAAATTTTCCGCAATCACCAAAACCGGCATTATTGATAAACACTTCTACATCCATTTTTTCAATGTAATCCGTAAGTCTCTGACATTCATCGAGATTCAACAGGTCGGCTGTAAAAATCACACAATTAATATTTTTATACCTGGCTGTTATTTTTTTCTCAAGCTGCTTTAACCTGTCTTCTCTTCTGGCAACAAGAATCAGATCATATCCATCTCTTGCCAGCCGTTTTGCAAACTGCGCACCGATTCCGGAGCTTGCACCTGTTATTACTGCATACATACTCATTCCTCCTTGATTTTTATGGTTCAATGTAATTCTCATTCATTTTAACCTCAGTTATCCGGTACATCATTCTAAAATAACTGTACCTTTACTTATTTATTTGCGATACCGTTAATCATAATATCCACTACAGAATCAAGCGCTTCATTGTAAGAAATATTGTTTTTTACGAGAACGTCCCTTTTGAAAAATTGCTCAAGCGTAACCTCAAACATAGTTTTAAATATCTGAAGGTTAACAGGTCTCACAACACCCTCGTTTATCCCCTGCTTCAAAAGAGCTATAGTGTTTTCCCAACCGCTTTCAAGTCTATTTTCAACCCTTTCATATATCAAAGGGTAATCTTTTTTCAAAACATACAGTTTATCAAAATCTATTGATCTGTAACTGTCATGCAGAGAACTGAGTACTGCAGTGATTTTATCAAGCGTTGACAACTTATCATCAATAAGCACCTTGTTTTTTTCGTTATCGATTTTATCAAAGCAGTAATCGACCATGCACAGGAACATTGTCTCTTTTTTATCAAAAACCTTGTATATTGTTTTTTTGCTGATAGAAAGCTCCTTTGCAATATCATCCATCGTAAATCTGAGTCCTTTAAGTTTAAATACATTGATGGTTGCCTCAAGAATTTCTTCTTTTTTTTCTGATATCATATAATTTGTCCTTTCAAAAAAGCGGAAACTAATTTCGTGCATATAGTTTCTATAGGTATATATTACCATAAATATAAAATATTTCAAGAAACTATATACACAAATTGAGTTTCCGCTTTTTGTACAAATTACCACTCACACCTCTGTGTGACCGGCAGCCTGTCAATTCTTATATAGATTATATGTTTGTTATTCCTCGATAGTCAGTTTTCTTGGGCTTATATCAAGTAATACACTTGTCTTATCCTTCTTATACATATCAAGCAGTAATACCCAGAGTGTATGAATCTCATATGTCAATACATTGGAAGCCTTGACTGAATACGGTAACAATATATCAATGTCAAAATACCGGATTCCGAGAGGTGGTAAAAACACAAGGTTTGTGGTCTGTCTTTTGGTTCCTGTGCTGTGAATCATCTCGTAGGTAATCATCACAAAATCCTTATCCTTGTATTGGCATTCATATGATACAAAGCACTCATCTACCGTCCATTCCACACCTTCCTCTGTGACCTTAGGTTTTTGTGATTCATCATTGTATTCGGTAGTCTGCGCTGTTACCTTCCATTTCAAAGCTCCCTTTTGTGTATCCTTAATCATTTCAGTGAGATCTCTCAGCAATTCATCTTCTTTTTTCATTTTGTATGCTCCATTTGTTAATTATACTTTTAATTTTGCGTTTTGTATAAGACTTGCGCTCTTTAATGTTCATCTACACGTACTCCATGAACAACAAACCGGTATGTTTCTCCACTTGTAGAACATGTAGACAGCGTAACTATCTTATCATCCTTAGTCGGTTTGATACCTGTATCTTTTTGTGATGAATTGGTCATCCTGTCCACAAATTTGCCAAATGTCTCGTCCGGCTCAAAACCAACCGTATATTCTTCACTTGAGTCATCTACGGTCTCATATGAAAAAATCTGATAACGGTATTTCTTTCCGTCTACAAGAATCTGAAAATACTGATGCTCATCATAGTAGCTTTCATCTCTGTTGTAGTATTTGAGTTTTCCAAACATTGACAGATTTTTCATATTGTGACCATAAATTATGGTGTGACAATCATTAAAATCTGTATTATTATTGCCCTCCAAAAAGATGGAGCCGGCAGTGGCATGCTGCCTGTCAAAGGTTTTTCTCAGGTAATAATCATCATCTCCCGAGTACATCACCGGATAGCTGATATCTTCATTTTCAAAATATATCCAGCCTACCACATCCGGATTTTGCTGCTTTAAGCTTGCAAAATCAACTGAAATATCATCATACCACTGTTTTTCCTGTGTATTGTTTTCTGTGTTCTTCCTTTCTGCAATATACTCATGCTCAAGCTTATCATATAAATCATCGGAGCTTTTATAATCTGAAAATATTTTATACAAATTGATTCCTGAGTAGACAACAAGTACCAGACCAACTATCAGTAAAATCCATCTTACAACTTTTTTAACCATATGTTTACCTCTCGTTTATATATAAAGGTTGTCCACAAAAATTAATTTATGATTTACTTTTTATATCACAGATTAGCATAAGAGCTGTAACTATGATAATAATCATAATATAAATCACCTTGCCCCCGGTCGAGTTAAGAAGTCCTGCCAGATAGCCAACCATAGGAATATCAAATACCGGTTTTCCAAGAATATCAGATTTCTTCACGCTTTGAGGGTCTGTAACCTGCACTGCATCTCCCTTTGTGGTATATGTGTGATCTGTTTTGTTGATTTCTGCCACACGGTGGGTAACCAGCTCACCATTTCTGTAGAAGGTAATCGCATCACCAACCTCAATATCAGCTGTGTCCTCTTTTACGTATAAGAGACTGCCTATCTTGTATGTCGGCTCCATGCTGCCGCTGACAACAACCATTGGCTGTATTCCAAATAGCTTAGGTACAAACAATATTCCGATTATTAAAATTAGAATTAACAAAATTATCGATGTAATTATACTAAATACTTTTCTCACAATTATACACCTCTGTTATTGTCAACTATGCTCTTGTCGTTAACCATGCTGTTCTCAGCCGAAACCGGTTCGATGTCGTATTTGATATTAATTTCCTCTGATACACTAAATATCTTTTTGAACTTTCTGACTATTCTGTCAGCCACCAGAGGCGCAACGTCATAATCACACTTGGACAACAGCACAATATACTGCGTATCACTGTATTTCGCCGCCACGTCACCAACTCTGAGACACATTTTCAGCACGTGCTCGAGAGATTTCATTGCATTTGGTATACGAAGTTTAAATACGTTATGATTTTGCTGCTTTTCAGAGAAAAATGTAAAGAGGACAAGGTTCTGAGGAACAGGTGTTCTCTCGCTTTTGCGAACCTCCAGATGATATATCTCCTTAAATACAGGATATCCGCAGAAAAACACACCATTCATGTTTTCCTCGTTCATATCCTCCTTAACCTGGTCTATATCATAGCTGTCCTTTCCCTTTGTGACAGCAAGCAACTCATCATATACTTTATTCAGCATCGTGGTTTTTCTGACGCCAAGCTCTTTATCCATTATGGTTTTTGCTTTCTCGTATGATTCGAACGCAAGCTGGACCTTCTTCATGCGCATGCGTGCCTCTATCAGATAGCAGTAAATCTGCTCATCTCCATACTCAAAGGTTAGTGCCTTGTTACATAATTTTTCCAGCTCATTATAGCGTTCCTCCTCAGCATAGATATTTGCCAGTGACTTGACTATTGTGATGAACTGTGAATGATAATATGTATTAAGTGTTGCAATCCAGTGTATATCTGTCCATTGCAACAAGAAATCTCCGTTATATAAATCGACAGCCTGTTCATATTGCTTTATAGTCTGCTCTGTATGTGTACATTTATCGACACTTGCTGATTTCAGATATTTTTCAAAATCCTCCACATCCATTTTAACTGCCACATCAGTATTCCATTTATATGACCCTCTGCCGCTTAAAATGTATTCCCTGTCACCAAAAGCGTCCTTCAGGCCTTTTCTAAGTCTGTATACAAGATTTTTTAATGCTCCACCGGGATTATCTGTCGGATCATCATTCTGCCACAAATGTTCTGTAAGCTCATCCACCCCAATAGAACGCTCCCTGTTCATGACAAGATATACAAAAAGCTGGCCAACCTTCGCAGATCTCCACAGTTTTTCATCCATCACGGTATTTTTTTCAGAGGCCTGAAAACGTCCAAACGTAGTCAGTATTATCATAATAAATTCCCCTCCATTTTTTAATTAAAACTTTCTAAGATCATCACTGCCATCATCGACAGTATTTTCTATTTTCATAATTTTCACAAAATAAGAATAGCTATCATTCACCTTTACTTCACAGCGGTCTCCTACCTTGTGCCCAAAAATTGCGGCTCCAAGAGGAGACTCCTTACTTATAAGATTTTTTAATGAATTTCCCCTCACTGTAGTGACAATCTTATATGTCTCTGTCTCATCATCATCCTCGAAATAAACATCTACAGTATTAAACATGCCAACTTCGTCATCATTAGATTCATCTGAGATTACAACAGCAGTCTTTATCATTTTCTCAAGATACCTTATACGGCTTTCATTTTGATTTTTGAACTGTTTTGCAGCCTTATATTCAAAATTCTCACTCAAATCGCCCTGAGCTCTTGCAACCTTTACATCATCCAGAGCTTTTTTTCTGACAACAAGCTTGCGATACTCTATCTCTTCTTCCATTTTTTTAATATCATTTGCTGTCAATTCATCATGCATATCTTTATCACCCTTTCAAATTTGCACGAGATATCTTAATTTATACGTTATTTGCGGCTATTCAAAACCTTTATTTACTATAAAAGTCCGGCAACTCCGCATAGAAGAACTACCACTCCCAGAACTATTCGATACCAGCCAAATACTATAAAATTGTGTTTTTTTATGTATCCCATCAAAAATTTAATAACAAACATTGAAACAACAAATGCTACAATCATTCCGATTATGAGTATTGCTGCCTCCTCTCCTGTAAAATGGAAACCAAATTTGACCAGCTTAAGAAGACTTGCACCAAACATAACAGGTATTGCAAGGAAAAACGTATACTCTGCAGCAATAGTTCTTGAAACTCCTATAAGCAGTGCGCCGACAATTGTTGCGCCTGAACGTGAGGTTCCGGGGAACACTGCAGCTATAAGCTGAAACAATCCAATCAAAAGTGCTGTTGTATAGCTTATGTCAACGAGAGAATTGATTCTTGCAGACCTTCCGCTGTGTTTTGTTTCAACAACAATAAATGCAATACCAAAAATAATAAGCATGATAGCTACTGTCTGAAAATTATAAAATAACTCTTCAAATAAATCATCAAATAATATTCCGACAATTGCAGCAGGCACTGTGGATACTAATATATGAAACCATAATACAAAAATGTCTGTCTTAATCCATGAGCCGACACCTGTTTTAGCCAAAGGTGCTTTGTTGTTTTTCTTTCCGAATGGCCATATCTGGCTCCAGAACAATACTACAACAGCCATGATAGCTCCAAGCTGGATTACTACCTCAAACATGCTGTAAAAATCATCCGGATTCTTACCGATTCTAAGAGGTAATACTTCATTCAGCAGTATCATATGTCCTGTACTGCTGATAGGAAGCCACTCTGTGATTCCTTCCACAATTCCAAATATAATAGACTTAATAATGTCAAAAATTTCCATAATAATTCCTTCCTTTATTTTATTTAACCTATATATTATATTATTTTTTGCCAAACAAGTCTACGCAATTTACGAAAATTTTGAATTAAATATTTTCATAACACCAAAAAACGTGTAAAATATTTCAAATCAAAAAAAGAATCAGGCTCACATGATTACAAACTGACATATGACAACGTGGCAATTCCGGAAGTGCATATCAGAAAGAGGGAGAAATAACAGGCCTATATTCTATAAAACTTCCACAAGTTCGATTCTGAAATTCAGTTCTTTACCTGCCATTTCGTGATTAGCGTCAAATGTAATATCTGTATCAGTTAATGCAGCAACCCTTGCCGGGAATGACTGTCCATACATATTCTGAAGATATATCTTATCATCAACCTTAAGCTCCTCTGCCCCAGGGAGCTCACTTATAGGCAGTGTTATGAAAGCGTTTGGATCAGATTCGCCATATGCCTCCTGAGGCATAAGATGGACATCAATAACATCTCCTACATTCATTGTGGCAACAGCCTTGTCAAAGCCCTGAATCATCATTCCGGCTCCACATGTGAATTCAAGCGGTTCCCCTCTGTCGTAGGAAGAATCAAACTGTGTTCCATCATCAAATGTTCCTTTATAATGAACCTTTACTTTCTTTCCTACATTTGGTCCTTCAAATGATGGTGTAAATGTGCCACAGCCTCCACCACAACCGCCACAGCCACTTCCACAGTTTAATTCGTCTTCATGCTCATGACTTCCACAATGTCCACAGCCATGACCTTCTTCGTGCTCGTGATGGTGGTCACAGTTTACTCCGGCTGACTTTAAATCTCCGTTAAGATATGCTTCAACAGCCGCATCTGCCTCTCCATCGGCTCCTGAATATACTTCAATTCCGGCTTCTGAAAGTGCCGCAACCGCACCATTACCGATTCCACCACATATAAGTACATTGATGCCGTTATCATTAAGAAGAGCTGCCAATGCGCTGTGACCGGCTCCATCAGTTCCGATTACCTTAGCACTGACAATATTCTTTCCTTCTGTCTCATATATTTTAAAATTCTCAGAATGACCGAAATGCTGAAAAATCTGACCATTCTCATATGTTACTGCTATTTTCATTAATAATCCTCCTGTTTTTCAAAAATAAAATACAAGGGAAAGTATTATATACTTTCCCTTGCAAAATTTATATATAGACTTTTAAATTAAAATCTTTGTCTATTTTGCCTGCTCAGCGATAGCAGCCTGTGCTGCAGCAAGACGAGCGATTGGTACACGGAATGGTGAACATGAAACATAGTCAAGTCCAATCTTGTGGCAGAACTCAACTGATGAAGGATCTCCACCGTGCTCTCCACAGATACCAACGTGAAGGTTAGGATTAACAGGTTTTCCAAGCTTAATAGCTGTCTCCATTAATTTACCAACACCTGTCTGGTCAAGCTTAGCAAATGGATCGTTCTCGAAAATCTTGTTGTCATAGTAAGCGTTAAGGAACTTACCTGCATCATCACGAGAGAATCCGAATGTCATCTGTGTAAGGTCGTTTGTACCGAAGCAGAAGAAATCAGCCTCTGTAGCGATCTCATCAGCTGTAAGAGCAGCTCTTGGGATCTCAATCATTGTACCTACATGGTACTTGATGTCAGCGTTTGCAGCAGCGATCTCAGCATCAGCTGTCTCAACTACAATCTTCTTAACGAACTTAAGCTCTTTGATCTCACATACTAATGGGATCATGATCTCAGGCTCGATATCCCAGTCTGGATGAGCTTTCTTTACATTGATAGCTGCACGGATAACAGCCTTTGTCTGCATCTTAGCAATCTCAGGATATGTAACTGCAAGACGGCATCCTCTGTGACCCATCATTGGGTTGAACTCATGGAGTGACTCACAGATAGCCTTGATTTCCTCTACTGACTTATTCTTAGCCTTTGCAAGCTTCTCGATGTCAGCCTCCTCTGTAGGAACGAACTCATGAAGAGGTGGATCAAGGAAACGAATTGTTACTGGGCATCCCTCAAGAGCCTCGTATAATTTCTCGAAATCTCCCTGCTGATATGGAAGAATCTTGTTAAGAGCTGTCTCTCTCTCCTCTACTGTATCAGAGCAGATCATCTCACGGAATGCAGCAATTCTCTCTGGATCGAAGAACATATGCTCTGTACGGCAAAGTCCGATTCCCTCTGCACCAAGCTCACGAGCTTTCTTAGCATCTGCAGGAGTATCTGCATTTGTACGAACCTTAAGTCTTCTGAACTCATCAGCCCATGCCATAACACGTCCGAACTCACCAGCGATTGAAGCATCAACTGTTGGGATGATTCCAGCGTAGATGTTTCCTGTTGTACCATCGATAGAAATCTCAGAACCCTCTGTGAATGTCTGTCCTGCAAGTGTGAACTTCTTGTTCTCCTCGTCCATATTGATATCACCACAACCAGATACACAGCATGTTCCCATACCACGTGCAACTACGGCTGCGTGAGATGTCATACCACCACGAACTGTAAGGATACCCTGAGCAGCCTTCATTCCTGTGATGTCCTCTGGAGATGTCTCAAGACGTACAAGTACGACTTTCTCTCCTCTTTCAGCCCATGCCTCAGCATCATCAGCTGTGAATACAACCTTACCACAAGCAGCTCCTGGAGATGCTCCAAGACCCTTTCCAATTGGAGTTGCAGCCTTAAGTGCAGCAGCATCGAACTGTGGATGTAATAATGTATCAAGGTTACGAGGGTCAATCATTGCAACAGCCTCAGCTGGTGTCTTATGTCCCTCATCTACTAAATCGCAAGCGATCTTAAGAGCAGCAGGAGCTGTTCTCTTACCATTACGGCACTGAAGCATATAGAGCTTCTTGTTCTCAACTGTGAACTCCATATCCTGCATATCATGGTAGTGATTCTCAAGAGTCTCACAAACCTTAAGGAACTCAGCGTATGCCTCCGGGAACTCCTGCTCCATCTGAGCGATTGGCATTGGAGTACGAACACCGGCAACAACGTCCTCACCCTGTGCATTGATAAGGAACTCACCCATAAGCTTGTTCTCACCAGTTGCAGGATCACGTGTGAATGCAACACCTGTACCTGACTCGTTATTTAAGTTACCGAATACCATAGGCATTACGTTAACAGCTGTTCCCCATGAATAAGGGATATCGTTATCTCTTCTATAAACATTTGCACGTGGGTTGTCCCATGAACGGAATACAGCCTCGATAGCAAGCTTTAACTGCTCTACAGGATCTGAAGGGAAATCTGTTCCTAACTGATTCTTGTACTCAGCCTTGAACTGCTCTGCTAACTCTTTGAGGTCAGCTGCTGTAAGGTCTACGTCAAATTTAACACCTCTGTCCTCTTTCATCTTGTCGATGAGCTGCTCAAAGTACTTCTTTCCTACTTCCATAACAACGTCTGAGAACATTTGAATGAAACGTCTGTATGAATCATATACGAAACGCTCGAATGCTGGATCTGGGTTACCAGCGATCATAGCTGCAACAACATCATCATTAAGACCAAGGTTAAGGATTGTATCCATCATACCTGGCATTGAAGCTCTGGCACCTGAACGAACAGATACGAGAAGAGGATTCTTAAGGTCACCGAATTTCTTTCCGTTAACCTCTTCCATCCATTTTACACCTTCCATAGTCTGAGCCATAATCTCATCATTGATCTTACGTCCATCCTCGTAGTACTGTGTACAAGCCTCTGTAGTGATTGTGAAACCCTGTGGTACAGGAAGTCCAATCTCTGTCATCTCAGCGAGGTTAGCACCCTTACCACCGAGAAGATTACGCATGGTCATGTTACCCTCTTTGAAGGTATATACCCACTTGTTTGCCATTTTGCAATTCCTCCTAAACTTTATTTCTGGTATGGTAAAAAAACCATCCATATACTTGATTAATGTGTGCCCTTATACAAGCGCACACATTAATAATACCATAATTTCAGCAAATATCAACTAATTTTTGTTATCTGTTTTCTTTATCTGAAGATTTATTTTGTACATTATTATTTTTTACTTTATTTGCCCTTAAATTCTTACCAATTATAAAGAACATAAGTGCAAGAATTGCAACTACACCAAGAGCTCCAACCGTGATCGGAACTACCATTCCACTCTCACTTATGAGCTTACCAAGCGGTACCTTATCAGGCTCAATCTGATGTGTATTATCACTGTTAGCTGCCTGAGGAGTCTGCTGATCTTCAATAGTTGTATTTGGCTGTGCCTCTGGGGCTGCCTCGCCATCCTGAGGATTATTCTGACCATCAGGAACTACAACATTGGCAGCACCGTTTGCTCCACCTGCGGCACCATTTGCTCCTGCTCCATTAGCTCCGCCTGCAGCTCCATTTGCTCCTGCTCCATCGGCTCCGCCTGCAGCCCCGTTTACACCTGCAGCATTGGCTCCACCTGTTCCACCTGCAGCTCCGTTTGCTCCTGCTCCATTGTCACCACCATTTCCATTATTGGCCATATTAGTGGCGGCACGATTATAAACAAAATTAAATATATTTTTTGACGCATCTGAAACCAGCTTACCTGATTGGTTGTAGCTGCTTGGGATATATCCATCAATATAAAGATATGCAATTACAGGTTCATCACCTACATTACCATAATATGTTTTACTCTCTGCAAGTTTATTTCCGTTTGCATCAACATAATTAACGGTATATTCTGCTAACTCTCCCGGTATACCGTAAGCAACCACATAATCCTGATCGCCCGATACAAGGAAAGCAGACTGTGCAACTGTATTATTATCACGACCGCTTAGTCTTATGCCCTTAACATAGTATTTACTGTTTTCATTTAAAGAAACATTTCCCTGGGCATCACAACTGATAACATCACCATATTCCAGTCCATTGACAACTACCTTATCACCTTTTGATTCGATTGAAACCGATGAACTGTTACCGGATGCTTTTCTAACCTGTATACCGCCATTTATGCTGCCCTGTCCACCTGCTGAAAACGAAACAGTGTAGGTATACGAAAATGCTTTGGCATTAGTCGACTGTGAAAAAATACTGACTACCATAATCAAAGCAACAGCGAAATATTTAAGCGACTTTTTCATTTTTCCCAGCCCCCTTCCTGTTACTCACAAATGAAGCTATAAATAGGGCAATACCTATAACAAAAACAACTATAGAAGCGGTAGACCATACGTCTCCTGTCTTTACTCTGGATGTCTTAGTTGTAAATGTTGGGTGAGTAGGAGCATTTGGTGTTGAATTATCTTCAACAGCAAAGTTCATCATGAGCTTCGCAAGTGTATCCTGATACACATTCCCCTGACTCTCACCATCCAGACCAACTAAAAGCTTAACACTTCCGCCCTCACCCGGCTCTAAGGTTTTAAGATAAAAAAAGTTGTCAAGTGAGTTTGTTGCCTCTTTAAGACCCTCACCGGCCGTTGTCGGTTTTTCACCACCAACACTGGTACTGCTATATATTGTGTCCTCTTTTCCATCAGGACCAACAAATGTAAGAATATATGAATATCCTCCATTAGCAGCTACAGACTGTGCATCCTCAAGACTGCTAAGCACATCATTTGACATGTACCATTTTGTTGAAATGTCGCTATCATTTTTGATATTTACAGAAAATGTAACCTCATCTCCGGGCTGCATTTCTGAAACAGAGACTGCCAGTTTATTTGAATCAAAAGAGCTGACCATCTCTTTGCCGGTAAAACTACATGAACCGGCGGCTGTTGAATTTTCATCTGCATATACAGTGCTTATCGAACCAAGGATAAACAATATGCATGCAAATAATGCAATTTTCTTTTTCATATTATCCTCCCTTTATTGTAAAGATAAAGCACCATTATCAGAAATACCAACATCTACACCCCATGCACTCTTTATTGCTGACTGTGCATTATGAGTCTGGACAGCATCAACCGAAGCTTCAAGCACGAACTGCGCACCATCGTATTCATATGTTGTGGTAATTGTAGTATAGCCATCATCATCAGTTGTTGAGGTACTTCCAACAATCGTTGCAATGTCACTGTTAATGCTGATTTTATCAGCAAAATCAGGTGAAGTCTGTCCTTTCTTCAAAATGTTTGAATAATAAAAGACATTTCTTTCTGTAGTTTTAGCACTTGTGTCCTCAATCCAGCCATCGTTTGTAAAATTAATCTCAATCTTTGACGGATCCAAATCACCACGTTTTTCTCCGGTTTCTTTGTCAACCCAATAATGTCTCACTGTTACTCTGACATATTCATCAATTGAACCACTGTTTTTTACAGCAAGCTCTTCATTATATTTTTTGTCAAGAATAAGTTTCTCATCACCGGCATCCTTTAGCATGCTTCCAAGTAAAGTACCTGTTGCCTCACTCCAGGCATCATCCTTATGTTTATAATCACGCCAGCTGACATCTTTTCCGTTCTCGGTAAGTGTTACACCGATAGACTTTATATCAATCTGTGCAAGATAATTGTCACTCATATACGTCAGAGTTGCTTTAGTAGATCCAATAGTTGATGCTGCAAGCATAATAACTGAGGAAGCTACAAGTATAAGTGGATATTTCTTCTTCATTACTTACCGCCCTCCTCATCATCATATTGAGCCTCGGCATCCCATTTCGCATCCGGAGCTACACAAGGATTTCCATTTTCATCATATGTAACAGGGGTACATTCCTGAACCACCACAACATTAAAATTGGTCTTTACTTTTTCACTAACCTTAATATAAGCGGTAATAGGCTCTGTCATTTCACCAACCGGTACAACTTTACTATAATACCAATATCCATCATCGGAAAGACTCCAATTATTACCGGATGCCGTGATTGTAAACTGACTTGCAGCTATTACTTTACATCTGACAAAACAATCAACTTTACCGGTATTCTCAATCTGAATAGTCTTTTTCCAATCCTTAAATTTTTCCTTAACACGTGTCGTTGGTCCAATATCAATTGATACTCCACCCTTAGCAGAAGCATAAGTTGTAAAATATGCAAGTGTCGGTTTAACAGAAATACATCCAACAATTATTACCGACGCAAGGACTACACTCGCCAGAACACGATGCTTTTTATTAATTTTTTTACAAGACTCAAATATTTTTTTCATTAATTCTGCACCCATTCCCATCCGGTTCCGTCGTATTCAAAATGATTTACGACACCCGTACTATAAATAAGTTTGTTGTTATAATCGTTTGTAAAATCTGCATTTACTGTATCGCCGGCAACAATTGTTGTCTCAATATTATCTGATGATGTAACCTTGTAGCTTCCGGCGGCATAAACCTCCTTAACTACAACTCTAGAGCCAGCCGGGATGTTGTCAATCACTACACTCTTAAATCCAACACCATCGAATCTAATGGAAGCAATATCCGAAAATACCACATTTCCATCCTTATCATATGCTTCTATATCAAAAGCAAAAATTGGTTCACCCAGCTCTGTATTATAGGTTTTTAAAACCTTGTTTATCTGCAGACTTCCTGTCAGTTCCTTCTGCTCCGGCTTGAGCTCTATAGTAATATTATCGTATATCCATGAATCAGAACCTGATCCGGTCATTGCAAACTCATTATTTGGCGCCGAAACAAGATATGGTACAAATGAATATCCATATTGTGCTGAATTGACAGGCTTGGTATATACCAGATACAATCCTGTCTTTACTCCGGACACAGACCCCTTTCCGTTTTTCACTTCAATAGTTTTGTCGGCAGATAAACCTTCCTTATCGACAATCTCCGATGCACTCTTAGCCATTTTTTCATAATCATCAGCCGTTGTCTTACTATCTATAGACTCAACCATGCCTGACAGTTCTTTATAATCATCTGTCACAGCATAGGTACCGTTTTTGTCTACCTCTGCCACCCTGTAAAGATCAACGGGAAAATCCACAGTATCCAAATCATTCCAGGTATCAGGAATATCAACTGTTATAGAACAATCTTTATCTGTTTCAATATGTGTCCTTGCAAATATACTGCCACAAGGCAATGAAACAAATACCATTGCTGCTATCATTATGCTGGCAATCCTCTTAATGTTATTGTGCATTTTTCCTCCTTCCTGATTCTATCTGAATCTATACAATATTGTCTTGTTAAGAATTTTACATATTATTATATACAAAACCAAAAACACAACACCAAGTATAATTGCCTCGTGTAATGGCTGTATTTGCTTTGCATCCTCTACAACAAGCCCCTGCGCATCATTAGCAATCCTGTGACCTCTGATAAGCAGCCTGTGTGAATTGACACCATACGGTGTACATGTGATAAGTGTACAATAATCCTGACCTTCTTCAATCTTTAAATCATTAAGCTCATCAGGAAGAACTATTCTAATCTGATCAACTTCATAGGTCATTGTTTCACCAAGTATATATAATTTGAATATATCTCCCTCTGCCATCTGATCAATATCAGTAAACAGCTTTGAGGAGGTGAGTCCACGATGACCTGAAATGGCACAATGTGTACTTGGTCCTCCCACCGGGAGAGATGATCCCTCAATGTGTCCTACTCCAATCTGGAGTATCGTATTGTCTGTACCATGATAAATAGGCAATGAAACCTTTATAGATGGAATCTCTACATATCCCATCACTCCGGTACCAGATACATCAAGAAGACTTTCATACTCTGCTTTATCCTGATCTGACATTTCATAACGATCCTGCTTACTTAAAAGCTTCTCATTATATGCCTGTGCCGCTTTTCGCATCTCATCAAGCTTTTGCTCATCCGTGTTGTCTACAGCATCAACGTAGCTGGCAATGGCTCTGGACTGATGAAATGAATTCCAATAATCACTTACTGTCGGATATAGCAGTAAGGACAACCCTGCGATAAACACTACGCCAAAAAGAATAGTAGATAAACGTCTTTTCATAGTGCTCTCCTTACTGTTACATAAACTCTAAATAAAATCTATTATAGCTGCCACAGATTTATAACCTGTGGCAGCATAATATTTAAAACTAAATAGTGCCGGTCAGATATTAATTATCTAACACGCTTCTTTGTTACAAGAACAATTCCACCACCGAGAACTAAGATAGCACCAATTACGTAGATTGCTACACGTCCGGCACCACCAGTTGAAGGAAGGACTGAGCCCTTTAAGTTCTGTACAGGTGTGCTTAAGCTGCCCTCAGTTTTATTAGGTGTAAGTATAATATTACCGGTCACCTTATCTCCGCTTAATGAATTAAGCTCAGGAGCATCAGACTCAATTGAGTGGTCTGCCTTGATTGTGAATTTAATATCGTTTGCAGTGTTGTAGCCATCAGGAGTCTTTGTCTCCTTAAGTACATAATCACCGTCATCAAGTCCGCTGAATGTGAAGATGTCATTCTTATCACCGGAAATTACCGCTTTGATTTCTTTGTCCTCTAAATTGCCGTTTTTGTCTTTAATCTTTTTATAAAGAGTGAACTCTGCACCATCGAGTGCTTCGTTTTTCTCATCTACCTTGTTGATTACAACCTTGTATGTAAATACGATTACTGTATCTTCCGGAGTCTCACCTTTGTCTCCCTCTCCACCCTTGTTAGGGTTGTTAGAGAACTCAAGCTTAACCTTATTTGGGTTTCCTTCTGAACCGATAACAGCATGCTCATTGAGAGTTGCTTTGTACTCAACTACAATCTTTTCACCGTTTTTAGCTTCAAATCCCTCTTTTAAAATATTGTCACATGTAAAAGTAAGCTTTTTGCTAGCAGCATCATAATTTATTTTAAAGAATTCTTTAACATCCTTGTCACCTAATTTGACAGTAACAGTTTTCTCTTTGAAATCAAGTCCCTGTGAAAGAGTATCATCAAATTTGAGGTAATATGACTTATATGACTCAACATTTGCAGGTAATGTAGCTGTAAGCTGGAATGGAACATCATCTCCGATATCATAATCGGCTGAATCCTGCCATTCTGTTGTATCACCTGTTGTGTCGTTTGTGTCTTTTACTTTCTTCTCAACAGAAGGTACATCTGTCTTTGGTGTGATTGTTGTATCAGCAACGATATTAAGGATATACTCTGTGTAAGCCTCGTCACCTGTTAAAGAGCCATCCTTATCCTTGATAAGATAGTAACCAGGCTCAAGTCCTGTAATCTCAGCTTCTGCATTGTCCTGTGTTACTGAAACAGAACCTGCTACTGTAGCGCTTAAAGCTGATGCAATTTTCTGTGCCTCTGCCTTAAGATCTGAAGAATTTGACTGCATTCCTGAAAGCTTCTCTGCATAAGCTTTTGCATCCTTATTAGGCTCAAGATCTGTCTGTTTGTCTTTCTGGATACCGGTACCCCAGTCAACGTTTGAAAGTGTTGTCTGTGACTTTGAAAGGTCACCCTTTAAAATTTGGTAAGCCTCATAAGTGTGGCCTGCCTTTGCCTCATTAACCTTGATGGTAAATGTGTTTTTTGCGCCTTCGCCCTCAGCAAATACTGTAACGCTCATTGCAAGTGTAAGTATCATTGCAAGAACAAAAGCAATGCTTCTTTTGATTGTTTTCATTTTGCATTCTCCTTTTTTATAATGTTTTTTGTTTTTTATAGAAAAGTGTTATTGTAGCTATTGCTATAAGTACAACTCCACTTAACATATACAACCATCTGTTACCGCTTCCACCTGTTTCAGGAAGCTCATACTCATTGAGCTTATTTGTAATCTCAATAGTACCTGAATCAACAGCCATATCCTTTCCCGGTGCCACATTGACATCAGTCCTCTTAATCTCAGTTCCGTTTGTATCCTTAAATACATAAGAAACATCATAACCCGATACGCTGTTATTTTGGTCTATTCCAACCTCTGTAACATAATACTTATAGGTTTCGTTGGTTATATGACCTATATCATCTGTCTTTGTCTTAGGAAGATCTTTAAATTTATAAGACCAGTTTCCATCTTTGTCTGGTGTCACTTCAACAGCGTCACCATACTTAACATCGTTTCCTGACGAATCCACCTGATGTAACTGTATATAAATACTTCCATCCGTCTTATTTATAGGTCTGTTCTTGGAATCAACCCACTTTTTATCAACAGAAATTTCTGTTGTTGGAATAGTCTCATCACCGATATATACTATATCATAATTGTTTGCCAGACAGGTTCCCGTTAAGCTGTTATTTGGAGCTGTCACAGGATATTTAGCTGTATCCGGCGAACTAAAGTAGAAATAAGTCTTTGCCGGTTCTTCCGGAAGGACATAGCCACCAGGTGCCTTTGTCTCAACAACATAATACTGTGTGTTATATGTCATTGATTTATCAAAATTAATCTCTATCTTGCCGGTTTTATCGGTAACATATTTATTAACATGGACATATCCATCTGATGTTTTCGTAGAATCTGTACTGTTTGGATCATATTTGTAAACATCAAACTCTGCGTTTGGCAATAACTTTCCGTTATTTCCCTCTTCTGTCTTATAAAGAATAAACGAATCATTCTTATATACATAAAACGAAGAATAAGATTTATTGTACTTTAATTCAGTGTGAATCTCTGTTTTACTATTATCAACGCCTTCCAGTGAAGCGGCATTAGATACATCAAATTTAGGTTTTGAATCACCCCACTCCTGTATCAAATCAGCCTTTACACTATAAGTGTATGTCAACATTATAGCTTTTCCATCAGGAACAATAGCATTTATTGTTTTGCTTGAATACTGATAATCATATAATGCTTCTTGTGAATCATATGTCCATTTGCAATCAGATATCACCTCCCCAGGTTTGTATGTTCCATCATCCTGTTTGATAGCCTCTCTGAACTTAACTGTACCAGGCATCAAATCTACCTGCCACCTTGCCGAAGAACCATCATAGGTTACTTTTTGGTACGACAAGACATCTTTTAAATTTAATGTCTTATCAGCACCCAGATATGTCTTGCCCTGCGGGTTTATAAGAACAGTATAATTCAACTTATGTTGATCATTATCCCAGCTTCCGTTTTTGCTTATAACTTTATCTCCTGAATCCGGAATATTTTCACCATCCTGCTTTGGTTTGGATATTATCTGTGTCTGGCTTGATTCACCAATCTTATCATTACTGTCCGATTTAGCTGATGCTGTGTTCCTGTACGCAAGCTCCTTTCCTGCCTCCAGGGTTTCAGCGCTATCAGCCTTACATTTGTAAACAAGGAAAATTGTAGAACCCTCATTCCAGCCATGCACATTTACATCTTTTGGCTTTTCTACAGTTGTAGTTATTATCTCACGACCATTGCTTGTTTCTTTTTTACATGAAGTATTTATTCCTGCAGTAAAGTAAGTTTTGTTGTTTGAATTATCTACCGTGTAGCTCTTGCCATCCAATGTAGGGTATGTAAAACCCTGGTCTGGATTATTATATTGTAACTGTACAGTAACATTTTGTACGCTGATGCCCTCAGGCATATTATCAGTGATTGTATATTTGGTTGCTTTTTTATCCATTGTAACCTTTACAATCCATGTAAGTGTTCCATCATATCCGACATCAGTGGTCTTTACATATGTATCTGCTGTATTATTGTTTCCATCAGTCTTAACAATTGATGATTTAATATCTTTTTTTGTTTTGAAAGATGCATATGCACTAACATCCCAGAAGTTTGCGTTGTTCTTAAATTCAATCTCTCCACCTGCCGAGTAGTCTGCATACGACTTATAATTCAAAGCTACCTTAAATCCATCTTTACTATCATTTGAAGGAACATACTTGTCTTTAAACTCAAACGAAAATCCGGTAAACTTAGTATCCGTTTTGCTATCAAGAGAATTAAAATCATACTCCTGATCGCCGGATTTTACTTTAAATTTATATATCTTATCACCAAAAATGTTTTTTGCCTGATCAAATACATCTTTAACCTGCTGATAGGTCATATAATGAGCCATATTGTCTGAAGTAGTGTTTGTCAGTTCATCAACAAACTTTGCACCTGCATCCGCTCCGGTTGAAGGAATGGTAAATGTTGATTCCCAACTAAGCTCATACCTGTTTTTCTCAGGTTCTTCTTTATTAGCAGTCACTTCCTTTGTAACTTTTATCTCTCCATGAGTTCCCGGAACATGTACTCCAGCCCATTTGTTAAACGATATCTCTTTGTTCTTAAAAACAACCTGATTGCTAACATTCTGGTCATAGCTTTGTGGTGTGACAGGTGTTTCATATGTAATAACATATGTACTGTCATTTTTATTATTATTTATAGCCACAAAACTAATACTGCTAATCCTTTTTTCTTCGTCACGTTGGATTTTAGCGCCTTTCCATTCGGTGTCCTGTTCAGAGGTCATTCTAAAATTCATTGCATCCTTAAGGCAATTATCTGTCAGTACAGCTCCAACAATATCATTTCTTTCTTTATTAACAGTAATTGTCCACTTGACAGTCTGACTGTTTGGGTCGTATGTACCTGTTTTATCAAGATCATCTCTCTTGTATTTAATAATACTGCTTGATGTATCAATAACCTTTTCATTAGATTTCTTATTTATTGATTCACCAGTAACCTTGTTAGATGCTTGTGATTCGTTTCCGCTATCACAAAGAGATGTATCATAATAATACTTGTATTTTATCTGGCAACTTTCACCGGCATTAAGCTTAGGCAATGTTGCTGTAAGATTATAATTATGATTATTATTGTCATTATTCTGGGAAGCCGTAACATTAGCAGTATATTCACCGCCAACCTGCTGTCCGTTCTTAGTTATTGTGTAAGTAAACTTTGATGTATCGACAGACATTTTGCCGGCCTGCAACACATCATTTAAAGTAATAACATCCGGTGTACCTTTTTCAGATGAAACATCAACAACATACTCAGCATATTTGCCATTGTCATCTTTCTTAAGCGTATTATCTGTTGTATTTGACTTTTTAACGGTAATATCATAATTAGCGCTGTGGTTCTTATCCCAATGGATATATTCCTTGCTTATATCTAATGTAGCATCTCCGCCTATCTTAACAACAACATCACCATTGTCCTTAACTTCACTATAGCCGCTTGCGCCAAATGTCGCACCACCTTTAATTTCAGTAGTGTTGCTCTGTATATAATCATCAGCAAATTTAATCAATGCAGAAAATGTGCCATCATTATTTTTTACAAAGCGATAATTACAAAGCTTATTTCCACTTTCGTCTGTATATGTATGCCAGCCATCACAAACCGCATCAGGAATAGATATATCCTGTCCATAAGTCATATAATAATTCTTAATTATATTTCCGCTTTCATCCTTGAACTCACCCTCGCCTATGGCGAAAGACATATCAACCTGATAATTAAATGTCTTTCCATCCCATTCCACTTCAGGCTGATTACCTTCAAGCTTCACCACCGGAGGATTTTTAAGTTTCCCCAGGTTGGTATATGTTTCCTTCTGTCCATCCACCTCGAACTCGTACTTGTTCTGATCTTCTGCAGATGCAGGTTGTATAAGTCTGTACATAGTAATGCTCAGCACGATGACCGCCATAGAAACAACGAATGTAGCAAGCTGTCTACGTCTTTTTACTCTTTTCAGTCGCTCTTTGCCGAGACGTTCCATATCCTTATCCATTCTGCATCCTCCTTTCCTCAAATAATTATATTTGTTTTATTATGTGCTTTTCTCTTTCTTTTGATGACAGTATATCATTTTTCGGTCACACAACGGTCACACGGAAGCACTTTCTCTTTTTTTACCAATAGACACATTCTGTATTCGCGTATATTTTAGTAAATTTTACCAATTTTTGTCAGTGGCCAAAGCCCCAAAGTCACTTTTCCAACCACCTGTTCCTCTGAAATACAGCCTATTGCCGTATTTCTCGAGTCAAGAGACACACTTCTGTTATCTCCCATTACGAAAATTTTCGACTCCGGAACCTGATAAGGCAAATCAATGTTGCAGTCACCCAGTGACTTTTCTTTCAAATACGGTTCGTCTAGAGCAATATCATTTACATACACGGTTCCGTCATCGGAGATATTTACCCAGTCACCCGGCATTGCAATCACTCTCTTAACCAGAATTTTATTATTCAGGTAAAACGCTATGACATCGCCTGTTTTAAAAGCGTTTCCCTTTGATGCCATAAGTATCTGTCCCTCTTCAAGAGTGGGTGACATCGAGGTTCCCGTTACCTGAAGAATCGGAAGCCACAAATTTGCAACAAGAACCGCTATTGCAGCGACAACTAAAAGAGTTCCTACTGTATTAAACAGAGTTCCCGCAAATTTGCTGTTATACTTCACCCTGCGAAGCTCCTGCCTTAATGCTTTGATTCCGAGTTCTTCGCTATATCTGTCATAGTCATCTGTCATTATGCTTCGATAACTGTATTTTTCATTTTCATCATTGTGTTTTTTATCATTATATATTTTATCATCAGATTCTGAATCCGTTTTATCGTCCACATTATCATTTTTCAGTATTTCAAAATCTGCTTTTGCATTCTTTTCACTCTCAAAAGATTCTGCTTTTTCAACAATTTTTGTTTCTAAATCAGTATATTCATCATTGTTAATATTATGTAGTTTATCAGAAACTTCTGTTGACTCATCAAATTTTAAAACATCTTCCTGTTCATATGTATCTGCATATTCATTCGCAGGTTTCTGTCCGGCTGCTTCTATCGAATCAACTGTTTCCGTTGGATCAACTACATCAACAGAATCAATCTCTTCCGCTGGATTAGCCATATCAACAGAATCAGCCATTTCCGTTGTATTATCTGCATTAGTCGAATTAACCTTAATCGCCGAATCAGATGGGGGCATCATCTGGCTCAACAGCATATCAAGTCGGTCTTCGTTGGTCATCGGCTTTGGCTCTGCTTCGTCCTGCTCTGTATCTTTTCCTAAATCTATAATATCAATATCGTTTTTCTGTCCCAAAAATATATAATCATCTATATCGTTTATGTTTGTAACACTGCTTATATCCTCTACCGGAATATTATCAGCAATTGCTTTCTTATTGTATTCAATATCCGACTCGGATTTTGTCGAATTAATGTAGTTAACCGATTTATTCTGTTGTCTTTTTTTCTTATATTCAATATATTTTACTGCTACGCGTGCAAGCGCATATATAACTTTTTTATATATTTTCTCAACCATTTTTATATCCATTTCATAACATTGTTCTATTTGTACCTTACAAAATTACTTTTTAGTAAGATTTTTAGAAACCATCGATATTACGGCTGCAAATTTTTGAATCTCGCTCGTTGCTGATGTCAGCTTTTCTATTGCATCATTTATATCACCGGATTCTGCAACTTCACGCTCCAACGTCGCAATATGCTTTTTTGACTCATCCAGCTCTTTTCTTAAATGTTCAACCTCTTTACTTCTATCTAAAAGCATTTCCAGTAATTCACTTCTGCTTAGTTTCTTTAATTCTTTTGCTTCCATACTTTCACCGCCAACTCTCCCTAAATGCAGACAACCAAAGTGTATAAAATATACCTTCGGTTGTCTTAAATTAACTATATTATAGCAAATTGTCTATACAATTTCAATAGACAATCACACTTTTTATGTGACTTTATTACTATTTTTAATTTTTAACTCTAAAATTCAAATTTCTTTGCAAAATATGCATCAAGCTCATCAATTGCGATACGCTCCTGCTCCATTGTGTCACGGTCACGTACTGTCACGCAATGGTCTTCCTCTGAGTCGAAATCATATGTCACGCAGAATGGTGTTCCGATTTCGTCCTGACGACGATATCTCTTTCCGATTGTTCCTCTGTCGTCATACTCACAGTTGTATGTCTTTGAAAGCTGTGCAAATACCTTCTCAGCACTCTCATTGAGCTTCTTTGACAGTGGAAGAACTCCAATCTTTACAGGTGCAAGTGCTGGATGGAAATGGAATACTGTTCTGACATCCGGTTTCTCCGGTGTACCGATATCCTCTTCGTCATAAGCTGCACAAAGGAAAGCGAGTACTACACGGTCTGCACCGAGTGATGGCTCGATAACGTATGGCAGATATTTCTCATTCTTCTGGTCATCAAAGTATGTAAGATCCTGTCCTGAAACTTCCTGATGACGTCCGAGGTCATAATCTGTACGATCAGCAATGCCCCAAAGCTCGCCCCATCCGAACGGGAATAAGAACTCGATATCTGTAGTTCCCTTTGAATAGAAGGCTAACTCAGCAGGATCATGATCACGCAGTCTTATCTCATCCTCCTTGATTCCAAGGGAAATGAGCCAGTCACGGCAGAAGCCTCTCCAATACTTAAACCACTCAAGATCTGTTCCCGGCTCACAGAAGAACTCAAGCTCCATCTGCTCGAACTCACGTGTTCTGAAGGTGAAGTTACCAGGTGTAATCTCGTTACGGAATGACTTACCAATCTGTCCAATACCGAACGGAATCTTTTTACGGGATGTACGCTGTACATTTTTAAAGTTTACAAAGATACCCTGTGCGGTCTCCGGACGAAGATATACTGTATTCTTAGCATCCTCTGTAACACCCTGGAATGTTTTGAACATGAGGTTGAACTGTCTGATATCTGTGAAATTGTGCTTGCCGCATGATGGACATGGAACATTGTGCTCCTTGATGAAATCTACCATCTGCTCGTTTGTCCAGCCATCAACTGATGTCTCAAGCTCAATACCATTGTCCTGCGCAAAATCCTCGATGATTTTGTCGGCTCTGAATCGCTCGTGGCACTCCTTACAATCCATAAGCGGATCTGAGAAGCCGCCGAGATGTCCTGATGCAACCCATGTCTGAGGATTCATGAGGATGGCACAGTCTACACCTACGTTATAAGGATTCTCCTGGATAAATTTCTTCCACCATGCTCTTTTTACATTGTTTTTAAGCTCTACTCCCAGGTTTCCATAATCCCATGTATTTGCAAGACCTCCGTAAATTTCTGAGCCCGGATATACAAATCCTCTTGCTTTTGCTACCTGTACGATTTTGTCCATGGTCTTTTCCATAATTCTTGTTTCCTCTCTATCTTACTTATGATTTATTTGTATTCGTAACTGAATAGTTACTTGTATTCTTAAATTATAATTAAATAACAATTCACACCTTAATCTACTTATATATAACATATGTGATATATGACACCGGCGCCGAATTGTCCTCCTCACTGTCAAAGTCAAATGTGACCTCGTTGTCTTGCTTGACCGAGTTTAATATATCATCATCACTGACACTACCATCCGCTCCGTTTTCCGTTTCTTCAGTCGCATCGGCTTTTACTGCTTCTGTGCTCTCTGTGACACTCTCTGTCCCTGTGGTTTGCGATGCAAGCAGGCTGTACTTGTCACCAATCGCAACTGTTTTGTCATCTACAAGCTTTACTTTGTCGACAGATGCATATAATATTTTCCCTTTCACATGCAAATTTGAGCTGCCTTCGTAAACAACGACCTTGTAGCCGGTTTCATCCAGAAACTCAGATGATTTACATTTCTTTGCCTTGCCATCATCTATCGCTGCGAAATCGGTCTTGAAATCATATCCGGCTGCCAGAGCCTCCGCAATAGTTCCTGAAAAAAGCTTTGTCCCATTGAAATCAGTGTATTCATCGGTTGACGCATAACTCATGGTAAGAGATGCCTTCTTTTTCTCGACAGTCAGCTTTTTGAGCCTGACCGAACCGTCATTCTTCTTATTGTAGTCGTCTATTGACTTGTCCACATAGCTTTGTAAGTCATCCTGCTTGTATGCAGCTGTATCAAAGTCCTCGACATCTGTAGATACTACACTGCCGTTTTTTGCAACAAACACCGTGCTGTCCTTGGTATAATAATCTGTACCGCACCCGGCAAGCAAACCGCATGTCGCAATAACAGGCAACAGCATTGATAGCTTTTTATTCATAGCTGCCTCCTAAAATATAATCTATGATATTATACCCTTTTGTATATCTGATTTCAAGTATCATATTTTAAAGGGCAACGACATGCATATTATCTATTAATTATTTCATGATTTAATTTATCACAGAAAAGCTGCTGATTTAAAATCATGATGCACATAGATTGAAAGATATTCCTTCATTATGCTTCTCAGCTCCTCAAGCACATCGTCTGACACTGCAAATGTGTACAGCTTCGTGATATCAGCTGAAACAATATACTGCATGGTATAGAGTGTATCGCTTAGTATATGCCTGCCCTGTATCTGCATGCCACAGTTGTCGCAAAACACCCCTCCGCGTCTTGCCGAAAAGACATTAAGTCCTTCCCTCGAATGACAGTGTATACACGAAAACAGCGATGGACCCTCGCCATTTATCGTAATAGCCTTAAGCTCAAAAACAGCCCTGACAAGCTCATTTTTATATGCCGGTGATTCAAGAGCCCTGAGTGATTGATAAAGGAGCTTTAACATATCCTTCTCGTCATTGTTCTCCTGACAAAAATATCCGCAGAACTCCAGAAAGTAAAACCCGGTGTATACTGCTTCCAAATCCTGTGTCAGCTCCCTGAAATAGTTGCTGATTGTGACCTTTGAAAGAGAATATGCGCTTTTACCCTCAAACAGCTCAAACTCACCGAACGAAAATGGATTGCTTCCTGCCATAAGCTGGCTGTTTGGACGTCTTGCGCCCCTTGCAAAGGCTGTGATTTTCCCTCGTTCCTTTGTGAGAATCGTTATTCTTTTGTCAAAATCCCCTACCGGCATGGCTGAAAGCACCATACCGGTCAACACTACACTCTGTGACATCTTAATCTTACTTTCAAAATACTATTCTTCCTCTTTGTATCCAAAGTTCTTGATGAGGAAGTCGCTGTCTCTCCAATCCTTCTTTACCTTGACCCATAGCTTCAGATTCACCTTACAGTCAAGCAGTCTTTCCATCTCATAGCGCGCATTGGTGCCGATTTTTTTGAGCATGCTGCCCTGCTTTCCTATAATGATTCCCTTATGGGAGTCTCTCTCGCATACAATTGTGGCATCCATATCTATAATAGAACCACTCTTTGTCTTTCTTGTCTTCATGCGGTCAATTCCTACTGCAATGCCATGCGGCACCTCGTCATTTAGAGCATGGAGCGCTTTTTCCCTGATAATCTCAGCACAGATTGCACGCTCCGGCTGATCTGTGATGGTGTCCTCATCATAGAACTGTGGGCCATAAGGCAAATACTTAAATATAGAATTAATAACATCATCCATATTCTGCCCTCTTAAGGCTGACGTAGGAATAATCTCTGCAAAGTCGTATACCTTGCGGTAGGTGTCTATATACTCAAGCACCTTTTCCTTTTCCACTGTATCTACCTTGTTGATAATCAATATAACAGGTGTATTAACCTTTTTAAGCTGCTCTATGATATGCTGCTCTCCCGCTCCGATAAAGTTGGTCGGTTCCACAAGCCACAGCACAACATCCACTTCATTTAATGTCTTTTCCGCCACATTGACCATATACTCGCCCAGCTTGTTTTTGGCCTTGTGTATGCCCGGAGTATCAAGGAACACTATCTGTCCCTTTTCCATATCCGTGTATACTGTCTGGATGCGGTTTCTTGTGGTCTGAGGCTTGTTTGAGGTGATGGCAATTTTCTGACCGATAAGCCTGTTCATCAGTGTTGACTTGCCCACGTTTGGTCTACCGATTATTGTAACAAAACCCGATTTGAAATTCTGTATCATTTTTCCTCCTATGTGAATCTGTATTTATAAGGATATGAGGGTCAAAAGGTATTTTGCCCCTCATTTATGATTAATCAGATTACTACATGCTACGCATTCCCGTAATCTGACTCCACCTCGAAATCCGCTAATTTGCTGCATTTGGGCAGCAAATTGCTACTTTCTCGGTGTAGTGCGGGTCACTAAGGTATACATCGAATTGCATGCAAGCATGCATCGATGATACCTTGTGACCCTTTAATCATATAAGCTTTTCAACATTCTCAAAGAGCCCTGCCGACTCTTTAATCATATTTTCATTGCCGATGACACATATACTGTCCTTCTTAAGCACTGCCTCTACAAGGTCTGCAAGCCTTCTGATATCCTCTGGCTGTGCATTTAGTATCTCATTTCTCTCCTTTTGAATCTGCTCGTAGGTAATACCCTCGAGATATGCAGACAGTGATCTGCTTCCCTTTGCTTCCGGATTCATAGGCGTATCAAGTGCACTGAAGGTACCGATAATATACTTGGTCATATCCCTCTCATCAGGTGAAAAGCTCTTTATATACTCAGGTATCCTGTCATAGACATCAAGTGTGTCTGAAAGGTTAGGGTCTCTATATGAGACAAAGTAGCTCTCTCCGCTTCTAAGGAATGTATTCATGCAGCCGTAAGCACCACCCTTTACCCTGACATTTATCCAGAGATAATCATAGCTTAAGATGATACGCAGCAGTCTCAGTGCCCCGGTGTATTCATAGCCCTCACAGATGAAATCACCGGTCTTTGCCACATACTGTATCTGTGATGCATCGATAAATGCTTCCTTTGCTGTGTTAAAATGAACCTCAGCCTGATTGCCTACAGCGCTCATTTTATTAAATCCAGCTATAACTTTTTCCAACGAAGGCTTTGCATTGCCGTAAGCCTCGTTATTTCCGGTAAAGCTGATAAGCATTCTGTTTCTTGCAAACAGCTTTTTGGCAATTGCAGCAAGCTTATCTGACACACTCTTTGGTGACTCTAAAAGTTCCTTTTCTATGCGGCATATAGAGCGGTAAAAAGCAACTCCCTTTAGCTCGTCCTGATAAAGTGCGTAGCGCGAGAAGCTCGACATGCTTCGCATAGCTGCAACCAAATGACCGGAACTGCTAAGGTTAGCCTGAAGCCTTGCCTTAATCTGCGCTACAAGCTCACCCAATCTCTTTGTATCTGTAAAATCCGATCTAAGAAGCATCTGCTCCATAAGCTCAAGTGCCTTGTCGAGATTTTTCTCCAACACTTTAAGCTTCACCTCAAATTTAAACACGAAATTATTTCTATCCTTAATATCCGGGTGACTTGCAGTACCTGTGCTGATTCCGCCGGTATATATGTTGGTAGCATTGGCTAAATCGGTATAGCTGTACTTTTCGGTGCTCACCAGCCCGAGTGCGTTTGTGAAGAAGCCAAGATAGCCAAGCTCACTCTGGGCAAAATCACCTGCATCAAATAAAAATGATATATAATCAATGCCGTTTGACTCTATGTCATGACGCACAACCTTTACATCCAAAAGCTCATCCTCAATGTTTGAAAAAGGCATAGCATTTTTTTTCATATCCGCTCTTGTAAGCATCGGAAGCTTGCGCAAATCCTCATCTGACGAAGGCTCCTCCTGGTATTTCTTTAAATGCTCTGTATCCTCAATCAGCTTTTTAATCTCTTCATCTGAAAGAGATGCCTTGTAATCGGAAAGCTCCTTTGCCAAAGCCTCCTCCCTCTCATTGCCAAGTCCACGCTTCGGCTTTACAGTAACAGATGAACCATGGGTATTGTCAAGCAGATACTCCTGTATAAGCTTTTCAAAATAATCCGTATCTACAGCCTTTCGAAGCTTAGCAAAGGTACCAAGACACTCCAGATGTATAAAAGGCTTCATATCATCAAACAGCCAGCTGTCTAAGCAGTTTAATCCAAAAAGAAGTCCCTTAGGGAACTGTCCAAAGTCAGCCTCCCTGAATTTGAACTCGCTGCTGTTGATTCCCGCAAGCAATGCTTCTTTATTAATTCCTGTTTTAACAATCTCTTTAAGAGTGTTCTCTATAATGCTTTCAAACTCATCTGCCTGTGATGCATTGGCATTTTTTGCCACAAACGAGAACACCGGCTGCAAAATCCCCGCATCGTATGAGCCATACACATCATCACCGATTCCCGCATCTATCAATGCCTGCTTCACAGGTGCTCCCGGTGAGCTGACAAGTGCATAGTCAAGCACATCAAATGCCTGATAGAGCATATCATCAAGCGTATCTCCTACTACACGGTTATAAGATAGATAAGTCTTATTTTCCTGTGTATCATCCATGGTAATTGAATACTGTGCCTCAACATTCTTTATTTCATCAAATGCAGGCTGTTTATTAATTTCTGAATTAACTTTTTTATAATCATACAGACTCAGATATTCCTTATCCAGCCACTCAAGTCTCTCGACAACATCCATATCACCATACAGATAAATGTATGAATTGGATGGATGATAATACTTGTGATAGAAGTCCAGATATGCTTCATACGTAAGCTTAGGAATATACTCCGGATTACCACCAGAATCCTTGCTGTAGGTATTGTCAGGGAAAAGCGAGCGGTAAATCTGGCTTGAAAGCACCTCATCCGGCGATGAGTATGCTCCCTTCATCTCATTGTACACAACTCCGTTTATCTTAAGCTCATCATCCTTGCCTGTAAGCTCGTAGTGCCAGCCCTCCTGCTTGAAAATCTCCTCGTACTTTGTGATATTCGGATTAAACACTGCATCCAGATACACATCCATGAGATTCTTAAAATCCTGATCATTGCAGCTGGCAACAGGATAAACTGTCTTGTCTGGGTATGTCATGGCATTTAAAAATGTATTGAGCGAGCCCTTTGCCAGCTCAATGAAGGGATCCTTTACCGGGAACTTCTTTGAACCGCAGAGTGTGGTATGCTCAATAATATGCGGTACACCCGTCTCATCCTCCGGCGGAGTCCTGAAGCCTATATAAAAGACCTTGTTATCATCATTATTTGATAAAATGGCAATCCTTGCACCACTTTTTTTGTGTCTCAGAATGAATCCGTCCGACTGGACATCCTCCACTCTGTGCTCATCTAAAATCTCGTATTCAGCCAAATCGTGAATTGTCATCAATTATTCCTCCTAAAATGCGATGATGATAGTATACCACATTTTTACATATTATAGTTAAATTATAAGTATATTTACCACAAAAAATCTGTTAAAGTAATATTCTGCATCATCCGGCTTTAAAAGTCAGAGTCTATGCTCCTCTTCTGAATATTAACATCCATCTGTGGAAACGGAATTTCGATGTTATTTTTATCAAATGCTGTTTTAATTTCTTCTGTAAGCTGCCATTTTGTGTTCCAGTAGTCCTCGTTCTTCACCCAGATTCTCGCACCGAGCTCTATTGCCGAATCCTGCAGCTCACTCACAAACACATTGCTCGGCTCATCGTGAAGCATCGTATCTGCTGATGTAACAACAGATTCCAGCACACTCTTTGCAAATGCTAAATCTGTGCTGTAGGATACTGTTACTCTCAAATCAAGCATCCTCTTATCCATCATAGATACATTTGTGATACACGAATCAGCAAGCTTTCCGTTTGGTATCATAACCATCTTGTTATCTATTGTCAAAAGCCTTGTATAAAACAGATTTATATCCTTTACAGTGCCCTCTGTACCACTTGAACCGTCAACTATGTAATCGCCCACGCCAAACGGCTTCATCAAAAGGATAAGCACGCCTCCTGCAAAATTCGACAGGCTGCCCTGCAATGCCATACCTACAGTAAGTCCGGCAGAGCCAAGAACCGCTATAACAGAGCCGGTCGCCACTCCAAAGCCCGAAAGCAGCGCCATGACAAGAATAAAATACAAAAAGTATTTAATCAGATTGGCAAGAAATGATGCCACTGCAGCGTCCATTCTGCTTTTATCAAATCCTTTTTTAATTATTTTCACAACTGATTTAATAACCTTAATACCAATAAGCAGTATCACAATCGCAACAACAAGCTGCACGAGAAAGCTTATAAGCGATGGCATATATTTCTCCAGATACGTCTTTACAATGCCAGGGTTTTCAATAACCTGCTGTACCTCGGTGTTTACAACCGGCACTGATACTTCACCAAGAATTTGTCTAATCATACAATCTCCTATATATCTCTTATATCTCTCTTATATCTCTTATATCTCTTATATCTCTTATATTTCTTATATATTTTCTATATTTGTTATTTCCTTATAACCCACTAAATCCCCCATATAAAATATGGGGGATCAGTATTTAAATCAAATATTAATTCACTATTTAATAACTCTCACTCTGAGCACTCCGTCAATGGCAGAAAGCTTCTCAACGGTAGAAGCATCAATAGCTGAATCAAGATCAAGAAGTGAATATGCATAATCACCCTTGCCCTTGTTTGTCAGATCAGATACATTGATATCAGCCTCTGCAAGAGCTGTTGTAATCTGTCCAATCATACCCTTAACATTCTTGTGAAGGATTCCGACTCTGCCTGAAGCTGTGCATGCACCCATGCTGCAGTCAGGGAAGTTGACTGAGTGAACGATATTACCATTCTCTAAGTAATCTCTCAGCTCCTTGACAGCCATAACTGCACAATTGTCCTCTGACTCTGCTGTAGATGCTCCAAGATGAGGTGTTACGATGCAGCCCTTTGCTCCAACAGTTGTGTTGTTAGGGAAATCTGAAACATACTTCTTAACCTTTCCCTTGGCAAGTGCATCTACCATAGCCTCTTCGTCAACGAGAAGATCTCTGGCAAAGTTTAATACGATAGCGGTTGGCTTCATCATTGCAATAGCATCAGCGTTTACCATCTTCTTTGTTGAATCAAGAAGAGGTACATGGATTGTGATGAAATCACAGTTCTTGTAGATGTCCTCAACATTGCTGATATGCTTAACGCTTCTTGAAAGGTTCCATGCAGCATTTACTGAGATGTATGGATCATATCCGTAAACATCCATGCCCATATGTACTGCAGCATTTGCAACAAGTACACCGATGGCTCCCAGTCCGATAACACCGAGCTTCTTGCCTGAAATCTCTGTTCCTGCAAAGTTCTTTTTCTGCTTCTCGGCTGTCTTTGCAATATTCTCATCGTTCTGGTTTGCAAGACACCAGTCGATACCTCCAACGATATCTCTTGATGCATAAAGCATTCCGGCAAACACAAGCTCCTTAACACCGTTTGCATTGGCTCCCGGTGTGTTGAATACAACGATTCCCTGCTCGGCACACTTGTCAAGCGGAATATTGTTTACTCCTGCTCCTGCTCTTGCCACAGCAAGCACCTTGTCACCAAGCTCCATGTCATGCATAGCGGCACTTCTTACAAGTGCTGCATCTGCATCCTTAATATCATCAACCTTTTTATAATCGTCAGAGAACAGATCAAGGCCTACTCCTGCGATTGGGTTTAAGCATGTGTAATTAAACATTATGCATTCTCCTCCTCAAACTTCTTCATAAACTCTACAAGCTTCTCAACACCCTCTTTTGGCATAGCATTGTAGATAGATGCTCTCATTCCGCCAACTGTACGGTGTCCCTTAAGGTTTACAAATCCGGCTGCAGTTGCCTCCTTTACAAACTTGGCATCAAGCTCTGCATCTCCTGTTACAAACGGAACATTCATGAGTGATCTGTCTTCTTTTCTTACTGTTCCCTTAAAGAGCTTGCTCTGATCAAGGAAATCGTAGAGAATCTTGGCCTTCTCCTCATTTCTCTCTTTCATAACTGAAAGACCGCCCATCTTCTTGAGCCATTTGAATACCTTGCCACAGATATAGATGCCGTAGCATGGTGGTGTATTGTAAAGAGAATCATTATCGGCCTGAGTCTTCCACTTGAGCATGGTTGGTGTGCCCGGTAGACAATCATCTGTGATAAGGTCCTCTCTGATAATTGCTATAACTACTCCGGCAGGTCCTACATTCTTCTGTACTCCGCCATAGATAACAGCATATTTTGATACATCTACAGGCTCTGATAAGAAGCATGAAGATACATCAGCTACAAGGTTCTTTCCCTTTGTGTTTGGAAGCTTCTTGTACTTTGTTCCGTAGATAGTATTGTTCTCGCAGATGTATACATAATCCATATCATCTGTGATTGGTAAATCTGAGCAGTCAGGTATGTATGAGAAGGTCTCATCTGCAGACGAAGCAAGCTCTACGGCATCTCCGTAAATCTTAGCCTCGGCAAACGCCTTTTTAGCCCACTGACCTGTGATAATGTATCCTGCTTTTTTATTTTTCATAAGGTTCATCGGTACCTCAGCGAAGAACTGTGAAGCACCACCCTGAAGGAAAAGCACCTTGTAATTGTCAGGTATATTCATAAGCTCGCGGAGATCCTTCTCGGCATCCTTGATGATGTCATCAAACCATTTAGATCTATGGCTCATCTCCATAACCGACATTCCGCTTCCCTTATAATCCATCATCTCTGCTGCTGCTTCCTGCAATACCTCCTCAGGTAAAACTGCAGGTCCTGCTGAAAAATTGTAAACTCTACTCACTCTAATTTCCTCCTTGTGTCGCATTGTAGTCCTCTTCATCGAAAGACTCGTCGATAGGCTTGCCCGGTGCAACCATAGGCCATACCTTGTCATCTGAATCAATGATACAATCGATGACAAACGGTGTCTTGCTCTTTAAGGCATCTGCAAATGCTTTTTCAAATTCTTCCTGGGTCTTAACACGTCGTGCGGTGGCTCCCATTGCTTCTGAAAGCTTTACATAATCCACCCCATCATCGAGTACGGTTGCCGAGTAATGCTTCTCGTAAAAAAGAGTCTGCCACTGGCGTACCATTCCAAGTACATGGTTGTTTATTATAACCTCGATAAGAGGAAGCTTTTCTCTTGAAGCTGTTGCAAGCTCGTTCATGTTCATTCTGAAGCATCCGTCACCTGCAATATTGACTACAGTCCTGTCAGGATTAGCTGTCTGGGCACCGATTGCAGCACCGAGACCGTATCCCATGGTACCAAGACCTCCTGATGTAAGAAGAGTTCTCGGCTTACTGTATTTGTAATACTGGGCTGCCCACATCTGATGCTGACCGACCTCAGTAACCATTATAGCATTTCCTTTTGTCATTTCATAGATTTTTTCAATAACAAATGGTCCGCTAAGTCCCTCTTTGTGATATGTAAGAGGAAAAGTCTTTGCATATGCAAGCACATGCTCAACCCATGAATTGTGGTCAAGCTGTGTGAGCTTTTTGTTGATGCGTGTAAGTATTTCCTTCACATCGCCTATAACACTCGATGTAACACGGATATTTTTATTAATCTCTGCTGCGTCTACATCAAACTGTAATATCTTGGCCTGGTCTGCAAACTTTTTAGGATTGCCAAGCACTCTGTCCGAAAAACGTGTACCAATCGCAATCAAAAGGTCGCACTCTGAAACTCCAAGGTTTGAGGTCTTTGTGCCATGCATACCAAGCATGCCTGTGTAGTTATCACTTGTACCATCATATGCACCCTTGCCCATGAGCGTATCGCAAACAGGTGCATTCACCTTGTCTACAAATTCCTTAAGCTCTTTGCTTGCTCCGGAGAGAACCACTCCGCCTCCTACAAATATATATGGCTTTTTGGATGCTTTTATGAGTTCAATTGCATTATCAATGTCACTGTCTGTAATTGTTTCTGTCTCACGCTCAGGAAGCTTGATTTCCTGTTTGGTGTACTCTACCAGATCTGCCGTAACATTCTTTGGAATATCCACAAGTACAGGACCCGGTCTGCCTTTTCTTGCTATATTGAAGGCTCTGCGTATTGTATCTGCAAGCTTCTCTACATCCTTTACAATAAAGCTGTATTTGGTTACAGGCGTTGTAATTCCGGCAATATCTATCTCCTGAAAGCTGTCCTTTCCAAGTAACGAGACTCCGACATTACATGTGATTGCGACGATTGGAATCGAATCCATGTATGCTGTCGAAATTCCTGTGACCAGATTTGTCGCACCCGGTCCGCTTGTAGCCAGACAGACGCCAACCTTTCCGGTGCTTCTCGCATAGCCGTCGGCCGCATGGCTCGCTCCCTGCTCATGGGAGGTCAGCACATGCTTAATCTCCGGATGCTTGTAGAGCTCGTCATAGACATTAAGGATGGCTCCTCCCGGATAACCGAATACTGTGTCAACACCCTGTTCTTTTAAGCATTCTATAATAACCTGTGATCCTGTTAACTGCATCTTGTATTCCTCTTTTTCTTATACGAATCCTTTACGATAATAGGTAAAAGCCTTATTCGTACTGAATTTTCTATCAAAATTTATACTACGCGTTCTGCTCGCCCGGAAGTGCAAGGATGGCACCTCTGTTTCCTGATGTAACAAGCGCTGCGTATCTCTTCAAATAGCCTGTTGTAACCTTCGGCTCCCTTGGCTGCCACTTTGCCTTACGCTCAGCAAGCACCTCGTCTGACACATCGAGCTCAAGCTTCATGTTTGGAATATCAATCTTTATGATATCTCCCTCTTCAACCAGGGCAATCGGTCCGCCTACTGCGGCCTCAGGTGAAACATGACCTATTGAAGCTCCTCTTGAAGCTCCTGAAAAACGTCCGTCTGTGATGAGTGCTACAGAGCTTCCAAGTCCCATTCCGGCAATAGCGGATGTAGGGTTAAGCATCTCTCTCATTCCAGGGCCGCCCTTTGGTCCCTCGTATCTGATGACAACCACATCACCCTCTACGATCTTGCCGCCCTTTATTGCTGCAATTGCATCCTCCTCGCAGTCAAATACTCTTGCAGGGCCTTCATGAACCATCATCTCATCGACAACTGCTGAACGCTTTACTACAGAGCCGTCCGGAGCCAGATTTCCTTTAAGCACTGCAAGTCCTCCTGTCTTTGAATATGGATTGTCTACCGGTCTGATGACCTCAGGGTCTCTATTGACTGCATTCTTTATATTCTCTCCAACTGTCTTTCCTGTAACAGTCATACAATCTGTATTTAAAAGTCCGATATCAGCAAGCTCTTTCATGACAGCCCACACACCACCAGCCTCGTTTAAGTCCTCCATATATGTAGGGCCTGCCGGGGCAAGGTGGCAGAGATTTGGTGTCCTCTCACTGATTGGATTTGCAAAGCTGATATCAAAATCAAAGCCTATCTCATGAGCGATAGCCGGAAGATGAAGCATAGAGTTTGTAGAGCAGCCGAGGGCCATATCGACTGTGAGTGCGTTCATTATTGCATCCTTTGTGATGATATCTCTCGCCTTGATGCCCTTGTTGTACATATCCATAACAGCCATTCCGGCATGCTTTGCAAGACGTATACGCTCTGAATATACAGCAGGTATTGTTCCGTTTCCGCGAAGTCCCATACCAAGTGCCTCTGTAAGACAGTTCATAGAGTTGGCTGTGTACATTCCCGAGCATGAACCGCAGGTAGGACATACCTTGTTCTCATACTCACATACATCATCCTCAGTCATAGTACCAGCAGCGTATGAGCCGACAGCCTCAAACATAGATGAAAGGCTTCTCTTTCTGCCCTTTACGTGGCCTGCGAGCATTGGTCCGCCTGATACAAATACTGTAGGCAGATTAAGACGTGCAGCCGCCATCAGAAGTCCCGGCACGTTCTTGTCACAGTTTGGAACCATTACAAGTGCATCAAACTGATGAGCGATTGCCATACACTCTGTAGAATCAGCAATCAGATCTCTTGTGACAAGGGAATATTTCATACCCACATGTCCCATTGCAATACCATCGCAGACTGCGATTGCAGGAAATACTACAGGCACTCCTCCTGCCTCTGCAACTCCAAGCTTTACAGCCTCAACGATTTTGTCTATATTCATATGGCCCGGAACAATCTCATTGAATGAGCTTACGATTCCGACCATAGGCTTTTTCATTTCCTCCGGTGTAAAACCAAGAGCATTAAATAAACTTCTTGCCGGTGCCTGCTGCATTCCGGCTCTTGCGTTATCACTTATCATATTTTATCTCCTTATTTATCTCCGACTATTTCTTTGAGTACTTCATCATTACTACTGTATACACAACAATCTGCATATCTATAACCTGTTAGCTGTCCATTATAAGTCATGCAGCTACACACGTTCTGCGATGAGATCCCCCATCTGTGCTGTACCTACCTGTGTGATACCCTCTGTAGTCTCACCCGGCTGTGGCATGATGTCGATTGTCCTGTAGCCCTCCTTAAGCACCTGCTTTACAGCATCCTCGATTGCCTGTGCTTCCTTGTCCAGATCAAATGAATAGCGAAGCATCATGGCTGCTGAAAGGATTGTTGCGATAGGATTTGCAATACCCTTTCCTGCGATATCAGGAGCAGATCCGCCACTTGGCTCGTAAAGTCCGAACTTTGTATCGTTAAGACTTGCTGATGAAAGCATACCGATTGAGCCTGTCACCATACTTGCTTCATCTGATAAAATATCGCCAAACATATTCTCTGTGAGAATAACATCAAACTGCTTAGGATCCTTTACAAGCTGCATTGCACAGTTATCAACAAGCATATGCTCGTATGTAACCTCCGGATAATCCTTAGCGACCTCCTCGACGATCTTTCTCCATAATCTGGAAGAATCAAGCACATTTGCCTTGTCTACGGATGTGACCTTTTTTCTTCTCTTCATGGCTATATCAAAGCCTCGCTTTGCGATTCTTCTGATTTCATTCTCATTGTATGTCAGTGTATCTGTGGCCGTAACAACTCCGTCCACCTCTTTTGTCTCTCTGGCTCCGAAGTACAGACCTCCTGTAAGCTCACGCATAATCATCATATCAAAGCCGTCTCCGATGATATCAGCTCTGAGTGGGCATGCTGCAGCAAGCTCCTTGTACAGGTACGCCGGTCTAAGATTTGCAAACAGATTGAGCGACTTTCTAAGCTTTAAAAGTCCTGCCTCCGGACGAAGCTCAGGGGCCAGCTTGTACCATGGTGATGTGGCTGTGTTGCCACCGATTGAACCCATAAGCACCGCATCTGAATCAAGCGCAGTCGCAATAGCCTCATCTGTAAGAGGAACACCTGTAGCATCAATTGAGCAGCCACCCATAAGGATGTCTGTGTAGTTGAAGCTGTGTCCATACTTGTCTGCTATTTTGTCCAATACCTTTTTTGCCTCAGTGACTATCTCCGGTCCGATTCCGTCTCCGGAAATTACACCAACTTTATATTCCATAATTTCTTACCTCTTTTACATAAAATACATATTCTTATATTAAAGCATTAAAGTACTTATTTCAATATGCCGGGATATTTTACTTTTTCATGCAATTTATAACTGCAGCTTATAATAACTGCATACTATAATAACAGTTTTTTATTATTATTGCAAGAGATGGGGATAATAAGAAAACCGCCACTTATGTGACGGCTTTACAAATCTGTATTATTTAGCTGAATCCTCTGCTTTCTCAAGGTCAGCGATAGCTGCCTTCTGCATTGGAATACGGCAGTTCTTGTTGTTACCAAACTCAACGATTACAGTATCGTCCTCGATATCGATAACTGTACCGTAAAATCCACTTGTTGTAAGAACTGTGTCTCCTGTTGCAACTTCATTAAGCATAAGCTCCTTTTTCTTCTGCTCCTTCTTCTGTGGACGGATCATAAGAAAATACATAACTGCGAAAAGTACTACTAACCAGACAATCATTCCAATTGTTCCTCCTGCCTGACCGTTTGCTAAAATTGATGTCATCAATTGTTCCTCCTAAATATTCTATAATTGATGTGTTCTAAGCACTATTACCATAATACACGTTAAACGTGCTAACGGCAAGGATTTTTTATCATTTTCGAGATTTTTTATATTTATCTGCTAGCTCTGCTCTCCCTGTGTCATTCCATAGAGCTTTTCAGCCTTGTATGAGGCAAAACGGCCTGCATCAAGTGAATCCCTTATCTCCTCCATCATGGTGTTGTAGAAATACAAATTATGAAGCACGCACAGTCTCATTCCGAGCATCTCCTTTGCCTTTAAAAGATGCCTGATATATGCACGCGAATATGTGCGGCAGGCAGGACAGTTACAGCCCTCCTCAATAGGGCGCATATCCTTCTGATACTTCTGGTTGAACAGATTAAGCTTGCCGTGATTCGTGTATACATGTCCGTGACGGCCATTTCTGCTTGGGTATACACAGTCAAAGAAGTCGATTCCTCTCTCTACACCCTCAAGTATATTGGCAGGAGTTCCTACTCCCATCAGGTATGTAGGTTTATTAACAGGCAGATGAGGCACTGTTTCATCAAGAATATGGTACATCTCCTCATGGCTCTCTCCTACCGCCAGTCCGCCGACAGCATAGCCGTCCAGCTCAAGCTCAGAAATGCGCTTTGCATGGTCAATTCTTATATCATCATAAATAGCTCCCTGATTGATGCCGAATAAAAGCTGCTCCTTGTTGATAGTATCCGGTAAGCTGTTTAAGCGTGCCATCTCCTTTTTGCACCTCTCAAGCCAGCGCGTGGTCCTGTTTACAGAGTTTGTCACATACTGTCTGTCTGCAACGCTAGATGGGCACTCGTCAAATGCCATAGCTATCGTGGAGCCGAGGTTTGACTGTATCTGCATGCTCTCCTCAGGTCCCATAAATATCTTGGCACCGTCAATATGCGAGTTGAAGTACACGCCCTCCTCCTTTATTTTGCGAAGACCTGCCAGTGAAAACACCTGGAATCCGCCGGAATCTGTAAGAATTGGTCTGTCCCACACCATGAATTTGTGCAGTCCGCCAAGCTCTTTAATGATTTTGTCTCCGGTTCTTACATGCAGGTGATATGTATTTGACAGCTCAACCTGACACTTTATCTCCTTTAAATCGTCCGTAGAGACAGCGCCCTTTATCGCACCTACTGTTCCTACATTCATAAATACAGGTGTCTGTATATCTCCATGCACAGTATGGAATGTACCTCTCTTGGCACGTCCCTCTTGTTTTAGTAACTCATATTTAGCCATATTTTCGTTTAATTCTCCTGTTTCTTTTACTTATCGCCATTGCCTACGATTTTTCTGATTAATATTCCGTTGGTCAGCAGTGTGGTATCTATGCAATGCCTCTCAAAAAGTACCTCGCCGTCCTTTGGCACCTCAATATCCTCATCAGAGCAGTTGACTATAACCTCCACATATGTATCCACCCAGCCCATCTTTCTGAACTGGATTACCCTCGGATTGTCAGCAAAATCGTCAGGGAAATGGAAGTTTCTGCCCTTTAAAAGCGGCTCATTCGCCCTTAAATGAATGAGCTTTGATACCATCTCAATGCGCTCCTTAAACCTGCCTGCCTCAATATCATCCCACGGCATACATCGTCTGCAGTCAGGGTCATAGCTGCCCGGCATGGCAATCTCAGTGCCGTAATATATACATGGGCTGCCCGGCATGGCAAAAAGCACTGCAAGCTGTGCAAAGTACTGGTCGAGATTCTTTGTATCAGAGCGAAGGCGCTTTGTATCATGTGAATCAAGCAGATTGAAAAGCACATCATTGGTCTGCTGCATGTAGTTGGTATAACATCTGTTTATAGTATACTCAAAATCCTGATTCGTCTGGCTCTTATCTATCCAGAAATCCTTGATGCTCTCTCCAAGCGGATAGTTCATAACCGCATCGAACTCATCTCCACGCAGCCACGGAAGAGCATTATGCCATATTTCTCCCAAAATGTAAATATCCGGATTGATTTCCTTAAGCCTTGCCCTAAGCTCCTTGCAGAAGCGGTGTGACACCTCATTTGCCACATCAAGACGAAGTCCGTCTATATGATAATTTTCTACCCAGTTGGCACAGATATCGATAAAATATTTTCGCACCGCCGGATTATTTGTATTGAGCTTTGGCATATTGTCAAAAAATCCAAACGTATAAAACTGACCCTTTTTAGCCGCTCCATGCTTAAAGTCAAGAGGCCATTCATTGATCATAAACCAGTCATAATACTCTGAATCAGTCCCCTTTGCTAAAACATCCTGCCACGGTGCAAAATAATAGCCACAGTGGTTAAACACTCCGTCAAGCATTATTCTCATATCACGCTTATGGGCTTCTAGCACAAGCCTCTTAAAGGTATCTTCATCTCCAAAGCGCGGGTCAATCTTTGCATAATCCGTTGTATCATACTTATGATTGCTCGGTGACTCGTTTATCGGTGTCAGGTAGATTCCGTTTATTCCAAGCTCCTTTAAGTAATCAAGCTTTTGAATGATTCCTGCGAGGTCTCCGCCGAAGCACTCCTCATTTTTGACCTTTCCCCTGTTTCTCCACGGAACAACATAATCAGGATCTATCGAGTGGTCTCCATTGCAGAATCTATCCGGAAATATCTGATACCATATAGTGTCATTTACCCACTTCGGTGTGACCGGAATATCACACGGATTCATCCACGGGAATACAAAGCACTGGCGGCTTCTGCCTTCAAGTGCCATCTGCTCTGCACTCACGAAGCCATCCTCAAAGTAAAACCATCTCTCATCCTCTGTGATGAGCTCAAAATAATATTTAAGTCTCTTGAATGGTGGCTTTACCGTGGTGGTCCACCATATCTGGTGCTTTAATTTCTTTTTAAATATTATCGGCTGCTTATCGCCATTCCAGGTCTCACCACCGCCTAAGATACCGGCTGCGAATGGGTCACCGAGTATGATATTTACTTCCTTCACATCATAACCGGTCTTTATATTTATGATTAATTCATCCTCATTTAAAGGATAGCAGTAGTTGTCGTATGCCTGGTGAAATACCCCGTTAAATTCCATGTTTTCTCCCTCTTTTGCTGTCTTATTGTAGTCGTTGTTGCATTGCTTCATTGTGGTTCTGAGGACGGCACGTAAGTCGCGGCCACCGTAAGTGTCCACGCGCTGCCCTGTTCGCTACGCTGCGCTGTTAAGATTCTGTACGAATTATGCTTATAGATTTTCTCTGGCTGACGAAACCGTCGCTACTCGCCCTCCATGGCTCGATAGCTCCTTGCCCCGGCGTCCCTGCCGGTGCATTTCTGTGTATCGAAGCATAATTCTACAGACTCTAAACAGCTTCGCTATTCGCTCTCAGGGCAGCACGTGTACGCTCGCGGTGGCCGCGGCTTACGTGCCTTACGTTGTGGCAAAATTGCTACAAATGATGCTGTTTAATTATACTTGCTTAAATTATGCTTCGCTTAATTTGCGCTTTGCATATACAGGCATGCAAATATAGTTACATATATACATAATTATATACAAACATAGTTCGAAAGTTATCTAAATAAAATAATATCATAGTTTTCTTGACTATTCAACTTGGTATTACTTATAATATATCTATTATTGTAACTATAGGAGCTTCCGTGAGAACAAGAAAGACCGTTGCTATTACCGTTCATCCTACCTAAGTGTGTCCAGCAACGATTACAGCCCATTTAAAATGTCTTTTCGAGGCATGGGATGCAATCCCTCAATAATTAACACTATGGCGCATCAGCTTTTTATTCTCTATTGTTCTAAATAGTTATATACTATATAAAAAGGAGACCATCATGGCAGGTTCATCATACGGAAATATTTTTAAGGTAACAACATGGGGAGAATCACACGGAAAGGGCTTAGGTGTCGTTGTGGACGGCGTTCCTGCAGGGCTTGAGCTGTGTGAGGAGGATATTCAGATATTCTTAAACAGAAGAAAGCCGGGACAGTCCAAGTTCACTACTCCACGCAAGGAGGATGATGCGGTTGAGATTCTCTCCGGTGTGTTTGAGGGAAAGACTACAGGCACACCTGTTTCTATGGTTGTGTGGAATAAAAATCAGAAATCAAAGGATTACAGTGAGATTGCTTCGTACTATCGTCCGGGGCATGCTGACTTTTGCTTTGATGAGAAATACGGCTTCAGAGACTACAGAGGCGGAGGTCGTTCTTCGGGACGAGAGACAATAGGCCGTGTTGCAGCAGGTGCTATCGCTGTAAAGATGCTCTCGGGCCTTGGCATAAAATTTCTTACATACACCAGATCAATAGGTCCTGTTACAATTAATGAGGTTAATTTTGATGCCCATGAGATTTACAACAATTCACTTTATATGCCTGATGCCGATGCAGCGCTAAAAGCTTCTGAATATCTGGAGGAATGCCTTAAATCACTCAATTCCTCAGGCGGTGTGTGTGAATGTGTCATCACAGGTCTTCCTGTCGGGCTCGGCGATCCTGTATTCGAGAAAATTGATGCCAATCTGGCAAAAGCTATTATGTCTATCGGAGCTGTAAAGGGCTTCGAAATTGGCGATGGCTTTGATGCAGCAAAGGCAACCGGACTTACAAACAATGATGCCTTTATTATGAGGGATGGCGCTATTTCAAAAGAGACAAATCACTCCGGTGGTACTCTCGGCGGCATGACAGACGGCTCACCGCTTATTTTCAGAGCTGCCATAAAGCCTACTCCTTCAATCGCAGCTACACAACACACCGTAAATAAATCCGGTGAAGATATAGAGATTTCCATCAAGGGACGTCATGACCCGATTATCGTGCCACGTGCTGTTGTTGTTGTTGAAGCTATGGCTGCAATTACTATTGCGGATGCACTGCTTATGAATATGGGGGCACGCATGGACCGCATCACAGATTTTTATAAAAAATTATAACTTTGTCTTATAGTAAAAAGCATCTATCCGGTTTTTCCGGACAGATGCTTTTTATCTATTTCATTGGAACAATCTGTAATATTTTTCCTAGTGAATTCAAAATATATTTCCAAGAAGTAGCGGATTAAACAACATATACTGCGCATTCGTCACCCCAAAAGCCACAAGCGCCAGTGGCAGCACAATAAAAAGGACGCATGATATAATCACAGACATGCCGCTTCTTAAGTATTTAAACATTGCAAAAACAAACAGGCTAACCAGTAATCCCCCTATAAAGCGCATCAGCATTATGATAAGTATATACTGCCCTACTGATATATTCTGCGAAACACGCCACAGATGCTCCATACTTGCCGCCGGAGCATTAAGCCCCTGCGTGCCATATGCCAAAAGCACATTGCACAGCCGCAAAATATATACAAGTGCAAATGCTGTGACAGTGCCCAAAAAGCCAAGTATGCATTTGATTCCCATATGCTGTTTCCTGCCACGGCGGGTAGTCCTTAAAAGCCGGATTTCATGGTTTGCATAATCCGCTCCACATATACCGCAGGCTATTGCTATTAGGAGAATAACATACACAAATGCCTGTGCTGTATCACGGTTTTTGAAGTCTGTTCTGTCGGTGAGGATATCATAGCCCTTTTCAAAAAACAGCCAGCCCTCATTTAACGTCTTAAGGTAATCCACATGTGCTGTAACCTTATTGAAGGCCTCCTGTCTGCTCAGTTCATCCTTGTACTTTATATTGATATAGCTTTCACTCTGCCCTTGTGCCATATCATAAGCAATGTTATCTGACAGCCGGTCGTATTTTGCTCTTTCTTCATCCAGAAGCTCATTGGTTTTGGCAGTTAAAGGTCCATAATATTTGTCCATATATTCCTTGTAATACACCTCATCAACCGAGTCATAGGAAAGCTTCTCTGCCGGATTCCACCATACCACAAAAAGAGCTGCCGCGATCAAAATAAGTAACACTTTTCCCGGAACAAGTGCCTTATAGCATTCGTGCAAAAATAAAGATGTATGACAGCCTGTATTTTTGCTGCTGGCAAAGCCCTGCAATATAAGTTGCTTCTTTTCATGCACCGAATTGAGATAATTTGTAACTGCAAAAATACATACAGCTATACACAAAAGCCAGAATAAGCCGTACAATACCCCGGTATTAAGCGGATATCCAAACAAATTGATATTGACATAATCAGAAAAAAGTCTGCCTGTCCTGACTCCATACATGATATTTATGTACTTAAGGAAAGCTAGGAAGCTGGTTCCTGATATCGTTGTGCAGCAGATAGCCTCAATAACAACGGTCACTGCAGAAGCAACGAACACAAATATAATATTGTCAAGCGCTGCGCATATCAGCATAAAAAACATGCCAAGCAATATAAAGCTTATTATTTTCGCAGGAAAATAGCATGCCAGAAATTGTCCTATACTAAGCTTAAACGGACTGCCATAGTACAGATAAACACTTTGAAGCGGACTTTTCAGATTTATCGGATTGTAAAAGCACATGCTTATGACTGCATTGATTCCATACAATAGCAAGGTGATAAGAATGACCGCCATAATCATCACAAATGACTTTGATGCCATAAGCTGCCTTCTGCCCCTTGCAGTTGTTCTAAGCAATGCAAGCTGGTTCTCGCTTTTTTCATAAAAAACAAGATTGAGCGCAATGATAAAAAGCATAATCACAGCCACATAGTCGGTAAGCTCATTATCTGTAATATTCAAAAGTCCCGATGCATCAATAACCTCAGGCACTGTACCATTAAGCTTACTGTAAACTCTGCTCGTTTTAGCAGCATTTTTCTCTGCAAAGCCTCCATTGCCGGAAAACTTATTCATAATCGAAATCTCGTCAGCCTTTTCATTGACAGAGTCCAGATACTCATCATAAGACAGACATGCTCCTACTTCCTTGTATACCCTGCTGCACAGACTAATCCTGCCATAAGCTTCTGCCGTCATCTGCCTCTTGAATAATATTTTTTATGCCAATGCCATGCATTTCCGGTTCATCTTTTTTACTTGTTTTTATTTCATTACCACTGTAAATAATTAGATTACTGCATGTATTTTTCACCGAAAGAACTATAAGATTTTCCTCTATCACAAACTTTAGTTTTATAGTTTTCTTTTCCTCACATTTTTCACATGCTTCAATGGCATTATTTAGCAGATTTGCTAAAATCACTACCAGTTCCTCATCCTCTATTACAATTTTTGATAAATCATTTACCTTAAACACAAAAACAATATTCTTACTGATAGCCTCCTGGTACTTTGTATTAAGAATCGCATTTATTATCACATGATTTGTATTGATTACATTTTTTTCTCCAATAAAAGTATTGCTGATATTTCCTACATATTTACTTGCCTTGTCATATTCATGAGCTTTCAATAAAGATTCTATACACAATATATGATTTTTAAATTCATGTGACTTTTTCTTCTGAATTTCATAATTTTCCGAAATAGAACGGTACATATCAATTTGGTTTTTAAACTGTAGTCCCAATATTTCCTTTTCATGCAATTTAGCTTCACTGGTTACAATATCGTTAATCAGGAAATATACAAATATATTCATCACAGCCAATCCCAAAGAGATAGAATATAAAACGTTCGCCTGCACTTCATTTTTTGTATATTGAAACGTCATAATCATTGCTATAATTGTAATTATTGTAAATACAGGAAAAAAAAAATCTTCCCCATATTTTGTCAGGTAAAGTCTCTGTTGATTTTTTTCCAAAGTGTTTTTTTAGCAGTAAGATACATAAAAATACGGTAATCTTGCTAAAAATAACAACCAAGCTTCCCTCTAACGCATATCCTTTTTGTACCTCACCCGCTTTTGAAATAATTGTGTTATTACTAATATAAGCTATATAATCAACTATGATTGATAATCCTTGATATAATAATGCAAAAATGACTGATTTTTTTATACTAATTTCAAAATAAAAACTCATGATTATAACTGCAGCCAGTACAACCAATGTCATTTTCAATATAAGCATATCAGACAAAAATAATCCGCATAAATAATAGCAGCAAATCAATGATAGCATCAGCAAAACTTTTTGACTTTTTCTTAATCTCGAATTTTCTTTGCAAAAAACATCGTAAAATAAATTACAACATATCGCTTCAAATATAATAATTACTAAACTGAAAAAATATGTAAACATATATCACAATTCTCACTTATATGAAATGAATGCATCCTTCACATTCTTATATCTTGCCTTAGGTATGAGCAATTCCTGATTATTACATAACAGTACTTTATAGCATTTAACACTCTTAATATATTTCAAATTAGTCAAATAGCTTTGATGGATTCTAATAAAGTGGAAATCTTTTAGTTCATTTTCCAGCTCATTTAATGTGCCATATAAATTATAGATTTTGATTTTATCCTCCATGATATAGAATTGCAGTTTATGTAATTTGCTTTCAATATATAGTATATTGTCTATATTAATCTCCTTTTCTCCTTCATTGAACTTAAATTTTATCTTTTTTACTACAAAATTCATCTTATGAAGAATGGCATCCATGCATTCGCTTATGGAAGCCTCCAAATTAGTATTATTTTTCAACAGATATCTTATGGCATCGACCTTGTAGCCCTCCAACGAATAATTTATATAAGCTGTCACAAATACAATATATATTTCAGAACTATATTCCCTGATTTTTTGTGCCGTAACAATTCCATCAACATCATCCATATTAATATCCAAAAAAATGATGTTGTATTGTTTAATTTCAATTCCTAAATCAATTATTTCCTTACCTGATGAAAATGTATCTATTTCATAAGAAATCTCTTTTTCATTTAAATAGGCTGCAACATATTTATTTATATTATCTCTAAATACTTTTTCATCATCACATATAGCTATTTTTAACATTTTTTCTCCATTACTATCTGTTGTATTTCAGTTATTATTTCAACAAATTTTCAAATAATCCGTTTTTTTTTACAAAAAAAATCCGCCATACCATAATTTAGTATAGCGGATTCATTCTTAAAAAACAATTATTTTAATCTAAAGCGATAGCCTCATTCTCCTGACGTCTTAAAATATCAAACTCATCAGGTGTCTCTGACAGCTTTACATAGAATACCTGCTGTGGATGCGGGCAGGATTCCATCTCATTGCCGTCCTCATCAACGAGTGCAAGCACTGTTGCAAGCACATTGTCACCGTTTGGCTTCATGATTTCAATCTGCTCGCCAACTGAGAACTTGTTTCTCTGCTCCATACGGTAGAGGCCTTTTTCATTTGGAGCACCTACGATACCAAGGTATGTGTAGCCCTTCTCATAAGTATTGTTATCGTATATCTGAGTCTCCTCCGAAGGCTTTCCGTAGAAAAAGCCAGTGGTAAACTGCCTGTAGGTACAGCTCTTTATCTGCTCTAAGTACCATGGCATATTTGCCTCGTATTTTTCAGGTGACTCAAGATAATCATCTATCGCCTTGCGGTAGGTTCTTGCTACTGTTGCCACATAGAGAGCGGTCTTCATACGTCCCTCTATCTTGTAGCTGTCTATTCCTGCATCAATCAGATCCGGGATATGCTCTATCATACACAGATCCTTTGAGTTGAAGATATATGTGCCACGCTCATTCTCGTATGCCGGCAAATACTCACCCGGGCGCTTTTCCTCCACAACAGAATACTTCCAGCGGCACGGATGTGTACATGCGCCCTTATTGGCATCACGTCCTGTGAAATAGTTGGAAAGCAGGCATCGGCCGGAATATGAGATACACATTGCTCCGTGCACGAAGGTCTCTATCTCCATCCTGTCATCTATGTGCCCTCTTATCTCCTTTATCTCCTTAAGCGAAAGCTCTCTGGCTGTCACCACGCGGCTGGCTCCGAGATTCCACCAGAACTGATATGTGCCGTAGTTCGTGTTGTTGGCCTGTGTGCTGACATGTCTTTCTATCTCCGGGCAGACCTCCTTTGCAATCATGAAAACTGCCGGATCTGCAATGATCAGTGCATCAGGTCTGTCCGGCTTCATGTTGTGAAGCTCTGTAAAGTATTCACGCACTCCGTCAAGGTCATAGTTGTGAGCCAAAATATTGGCTGTAACATACACTCTCACACCGTGAGCATGTGCAAAGGCAACGCCCTCTGCCATCTCCTCCATTGAGAAATTCTTAGCCTTGGCCCTTAGTCCAAATGCCTCTCCACCGATGTAAACTGCATCAGCTCCATATATAACTGCTATCTTAAGTACCTCCAGGCTGCTCGCCGGACAAAGTAATTCTATTTTTCTCATTTTTTCTCCCATACAGTTTTGTATTCATCCAATATATTCTACACCGGTTACTATAGCTTTGTTGACACCGTAATTCCATCGCCTATAGGCATCACTGCCGTCACCAGCTCATCGGAGTGTGTAAGCTCGTAGAGATACTCCCTCATACGCTTGTAGATGGTACGGTTTCTGCGCTCAACGATATAGTGCGATTCTATGATATCGCCATCCTGCAGCACATTGTCGGACACCAGCACCCCGCCTGTCTTTAAAAGGCGAAGCACCTGCGGCATAAAGTTGATATACTGTCCCTTTGCCGCATCCATAAATATCATGTCAAACTGTCCTTCAAGCTGTGGAAGTATCTCCGTTGCATCGCCCTCTAAGAGTGTAATCTGCTCCTGCTTCCCGGCTCTTTCAAAGTTGGCCTTTGCGATAGGTATTCTTTTTTCGTAATTTTCAATCGTCACTATCTGACAACCCTTCGGTGCATACTCTGCCATCAAAACGGCAGAAAAACCAACCGCTGTTCCCACCTCGAGAATACGCATTGGTTTTTGCATTGCAAGAAGCAGCTTTAAAAAGCTCTGCATCTCTTTTCTGATAATCGGAACGAAGTCTCTTAAGGCTTCCTTCTCTATCTCATCTAATACAGGCGTGTTGCCTCTGTCCAAGGAATTGATATATGTGACAAGTCTCTCATCAACTATCATTCTTGTATTTCCTAATCTGATTATTGACACAAATGCGCTTAACGGATAATTACTGTGTATCCGAAGGCTCCGTAGTCTGTGTCTGTTCTTCATCGCTCTTGTCGGAGGACATGATTACCATCATATCCTTTGCCGTCATTGAAGTGTTGAGTGTGTAAATGCCTGGCTTTATATGCCCTGAGTAAGCAGACAGCTTAAGCTGGAGATAAAATAAATTGTGATCCCTTACAAGGCCCTTGTCCTCTAAAAGCTGTCCAAGCTCCTCTGCGGAGATGCCCTTTTCCACCTGAACGAGTACATCCTGACCATCGCCGTTTGTCATGGCAGGCTCAGTAAAAACTCTGTAGCCAAAATCATAGCAGATGCTGCAGATTTTTATGCCCGCAAACAGTACTAAAAGAGCAATCATTATTGAAAAAGCAACCCTTATAAAACCAAATAAAGCCTTGTTAAAATCCATAAGCTGTTCCTACACTTCCATAATTATAGGTATAATCATCGGTCTTCTCTTTGTTTCCTTCCAAACAAAGTCTCCCAATGCATCCTTTACCTCTGTCTTTATCTTGCCCCAGTCCGTCACATTGTTGTTTGTCAGACGCTCCATTGTGTCATCCAGCACGCATTTCGCCTCATCCATCAGGCTCTCAGAATTGCGCACATATACAAATCCTCTCGATACTATATCAGGGCCTGCAAGCAGCTGTCCTGAGCCTGCCTCAAGTGTCATCACAACGATGATGATTCCATCCTCAGCCAGACGCTGTCTGTCACGGAGCACGATATTTCCTACATCTCCTACACCGAGACCATCGACCATGACATTGCCCACATGCACTCTGCCTGTCACCTTGGCACCGTCCTCATTGATTTCGAGCACATCTCCTGATGAAAGGATCTTGATGTGGTCTGTATCATATCCGAGCTGCTCAGCTATTTTGGCCTGTGCCACAAGATGCTTGTACTCTCCATGAACAGGGATTGCGTACTTTGGATTGACAAGAGAATAAATAAGCTTTATATCCTCCTGGCACGCATGACCGGAAACATGGACATCCTGGAATATAACGTCTGCCCCCTTCATCATGAGCTCATTGATGATACCTGTAACCGACTTCTCATTTCCCGGTATAGGGTTTGAGCTGAATACGATGGTATCGTTTGGCTTTATGGATACCTTTCTGTGGGTACCGTTTGCCATACGTGAAAGAGCTGCCATTGACTCTCCCTGGCTTCCTGTCGTGATGATGACAGTCTGCTCATCAGGATAGCTTCTAAGCTGTTCTACATCTATAAGAATATTGTCAGGCAGCGACAGATAGCCAAGCTCTGAGGCTATCGAAATGATATTTACCATGCTTCGTCCCTCGATGGCCACCTTTCTGCCATACTTCTCCGCACAGTTGATAATCTGCTGCACACGGTCTACATTTGATGCAAATGTAGCAATGATAATTCTGTTTTTCCTGTGATCCTCAAAGATGCCGTCCAATACCTTTCCGACAGACTTCTCAGACTGCGTGAAGCCCGGTCTTTCTGCATTGGTACTGTCGCACATAAGCGCGAGCACGCCCTTCTTTCCAATCTCACCAAACCTTGCAAGGTCGATTGCATCTCCAAATACAGGTGTATAATCTACCTTGAAATCGCCTGTATGCACAACTATACCTGCCGGTGAATATATAGCAAGCGCTGCCGCATCCTGGATACTGTGGTTAGTCCTTATAAACTCAACCCTGAAGCAGCCAAGATTGATATGCTGTCCGTATTTTACGACTTTTCTCTTGACAGTCTTGAGCATACCATGCTCTTCGAGCTTTCTTTCAATAATTCCGATGGTAAGCTTTGTAGCGTATATCGGTACATTTATCTCCTTAAGCACATAAGGAATAGCACCGATATGATCCTCATGTCCATGAGTGATAAAGAATCCCTTGACCTTATCGATGTTCTCCTTAAGATATGTGATATCAGGGATAACCAAATCTATTCCCAGCATATCGTCCTCAGGGAATGACAATCCGCAATCAACTACAATAATACTGTCCTCATACTCAAAGGCAGTAATATTCATTCCAATCTGCTCTAATCCTCCAAGTGGAATGATCTTAAGCTTACCTGTATTCTGTTTTTCTGTTTTCTTCAAAATATTACCTCCAAATTTATTTCACGTACAACTGCAATCCTAATATTCAAGTGCAGTGTCATCATCCGTAAGCTCAGAAAATACCTTAGCAATAGCCGAAAACTCAACATCGTCTTCAACCATCTGATAAAGCACCTCTTCATCTTTTGTGCTTACTTCTTTTAAAATATATGCTTCACAGTCTCCGCTTTCTTCTCCTTCGGAAACTAAAAGATATCGTGTTCCATTAAGTGTTGTCTCTTCTTCAACCGCAAACTCGACAACATCATTGGTCTGCGGATCAGTAAATTTAATTTTCTGCATAAAAACTAAGACCGACTATTTGACAGATAATCCAAATATCCCTGCAAAATAAAAATCGCTGCTATCTCATCAACAAACTCCTTGCGATTCTCCCTGCGTATGCCGGTTTCCATCATAGAACGGTCGGCTGCGACTGTCGTAAGACGCTCATCCCAGTATATGACCTCAAGACCTGTGCGCCTTGCAAGCATATCCCCGAACTCCTTCGTCTTCTCGCAGCGTTCTCCTTCCGTGTTATTCATGTTTTTAGGATAGCCGAGCACAATCCTGTCCACCTTGTACTCTGCAATAATCTCCTCAATACGTGCCAAGGTCTGTCTGAGCTTGGATGGCGACTTCCTGCGCACTATCTCAACACCCTGTGCTGTGATTAAGAGCTCATCGCTCACCGCTACTCCGACTGTCTTTGAACCAAAATCAAGACCTAATATCCTCATATTAATCCCATGCGCTGTTCTCAATGTATGTCTTGAGAACCTCCTCCACAAGCTCGTCTCTCTCAACCTTCATGATGAGACTTCTCGCGTTATTGTGGCTTGTGATATATGTTGGATCTCCGGACATAATATATCCAACAATCTGATTAACAGGATTGTAGCCCTTTTCCTTTAATGCCTTGTACACAATCTCAAGTACATCGCTTACCTGAAGCTCAGGCTCCTTTTGAACTGTAAAAAACTGTGTGTTGTTAATATTTTTTTCCATACGTTTCGCCCTTCTTGTAATATTATTTTATTATAAATGTAATAAAATTACAACCTTTTATTATTCGAAGAGTAATATTTCGTCTGTAAGCATACCCGATATACGGCCTGAAACTATCTGATTTTCAAGGTTTTCGGCAGTTTTCTTAGCGACCTTGACATATTCCTTAGTATATCCGACAAAGTATTCTTTATCACCGATTACGGCCTTTTCCTCAAAAAGCACCTCCTCATTCTTTCCGATATAGAATTTCCTGAACTCCTTAGACATGTCATGACCGAGTGCTATGAGCTTTTCGCTTCGTGCCGCCTTAATCTGCTCATCTATCTGATCAGGCATTACTGCTGCGCGGGTGCCTTTTCGCTTTGAGTACTTAAAGATATGCATCTCATAAAAATGTATATGCTCAAGATATGCCTTAGTCTGTTCAAACTCCTCCTCTGTCTCACCAGGAAATCCCACAATCACATCGGTTGTGATGGCCGGATGAACAAAATATTTACGCAAAAGCTCACAGCCTCTCTCGTACTCTTTAGTGGTATATTTTCTGTTCATCCTCTTAAGTGTTGCATCGCATCCGCTCTGAAGCGACAGATGGAAATGAGGACAGATTTTATCAAGCTTTGAAAGCTCGCTCGCAAAGTGCTCTGTCACAATCTTTGGCTCGAGTGACCCAAGCCTGATGCGCTCTATGCCATTTACTGCGTTCACCGCCTGTATCAGCTCAAGAAGGCCTGTAGCTTCCTCAAAATCCACACCGTATGAACTTAGATGGATACCTGTCAGCACAACCTCCTTGAAGCCGTTTGCCGCGAGCCTTCCAACCTCTGCTATTACATTTTCAAACCTACGGCTTCTGACACGTCCTCTGGCATACGGAATGATACAATAGCTGCAAAACTGATTACAGCCGTCCTGCACCTTGATGAAGGCTCTCGTGTGCTCCTTTGTCTGGTCTATAAAGAGCTCCTCAAAATCATGCTTTCCATCATTTATATCGTCCACGGTATCGCTTACACTGTCCAAAGAGTATTCCTCAAGCAGCCTTACAAGGTCATGCTTTCTGTCATTTCCGATGACTATGTCCACCGATAAGTCGTTTAATACCTCTTTTTCACTTGTCTGCACATAGCAGCCGGCTGCCACAACTATTGAATCCGGATTGTTTTTCTTTGCCTTGTGAAGCATCTGTCTGGATTTTCTGTCAGCCATGTTGGTGACTGAGCATGTATTTATAACATACACATCAGCTTTTTGTGTGAATGGAACTATCTCATAGCCCGCCTCCTCAAGCAGATGCTGCATGGCCTCTGTCTCATATGCATTTACTTTACATCCTAAATTATGTAAGGCTGCTTTTTTCATTTTATTTTTTTACTCCTATTTAATTGACTTTTCCTTAAAAAACTATTACTATCTATATGACAGTAGTTATTTAAGGAGGTTTTCAATATGAAAACAGTACAGATTTCATTAAATTCCATTGGGAAAGTAAAATCATTCGTTAACGCTATTACTCAGTTTGATTTCGATTTTGATTTAATATCGGGCAGATATGTCATTGATGCTAAATCAATTATGGGTATCTTCAGCTTAGACCTTTCTAAGCCAATAGAGCTCGCTATACATACAGAAACCGGACTTGACGAGATTATGGAAGTATTAAAGCCATATATCATCGACGAAGCCAAGTAATACAGACACAATGATTTGATTAATTAGGATCTGAAGCTCAGGTCCTTTTTATTTTGCTCAAAGGTGGCACTGATTACTCAGCATCCACCATAATCACTTCTGTAGTATCTATAGCTGTCTTCATAAGCTCATCTATCACATCGTTAAGTCTTTCCTCAGACTTCTTAATCCTGTTTATATTCGGCTTTGTAACAGGATGCTTTGCCACGAAAATAGTACAGCAGTCCTCATACGGAAGAATCGATGTCTCATAGGTATCAATTTTGTTTGATATATCAATGATATCATTCTTGTCCATGGCAATGAGAGGTCTGTATACAGGCATATGACACACCTCGTTTGTTGCAGCAAGCGACTGCATTGTCTGGCTTGCAACCTGTCCGATGCTCTCACCTGTGATAAGGCCTAAGCATTTATCCTCATCGGCAAAGTGCTCTGCTATCTTCATCATGTATCTGCGCATGATGATGGTAAGTTCATCATGAGGACATTTCTCATATATGGCAAGCTGTATATCGGTAAAATTGACAACATGCAGCTTTATCCTGCCCGAATATCTGGCAACCTTCTTTGCAAGGTCTATAACCTTCTGCTTTGCTCTCTCACTCGTATATGGCGGTGCATGGAAATACGTGGCATTGATTACCACGCCTCGCTTTGCAATCATGTATCCTGCAACCGGGCTGTCGATTCCACCCGAGAGCAGAAGCATTGCCTTTCCTGCTGTGCCAAGCGGCATACCGCCCGGTCCCGGAATCTCCTCTGAATAAATATTTATCATAGGTCTAATCTCGATATTGATCATAACCTGTGGATTATGAACATCTACCCTTGTCTCAGGAAATGCCTCTAGCACCTTTTCACCGACTGCGGCATTTATCTCCATGGAGGTCATCGGATAGTTCTTTCTGGCACGTCTCGCATTTACCTTGAAGGTAAAGCTCTTATCCTTGTATACATGGTTGATATGCTCGATAACTGCTTCACAGAGCTTGTCAAAGCCCTCATCCTCATGCAGCTCAACCGGACAGATACCCACGATACCAAAAATTCTTGACAATGTGGCAACTGTCTCGTCATAATCATAGTCTCCGTCTGTCTCCACGTACACACGTCCGCTTTCCTTTCTTACCTCAAAGCTTCCATCCACATTGCGAAGCTGATATTTGATATTCTTAACGAGCGCGTCTTCAAAAATGTATCTGTTTTTGCCCTTTATCGCAATCTCAGCATACTTGATCAAAAATGTCTTGTACATGTAACTCTCCTGTTCTGGTTTTATTTATTATTTATTATTTTTAATTACTTAATATTTCATTGTATGCGTAACTTTTTAGCCCTTCATTGTTACCGGCTATGCTAATACCTGCGATCTCTTTGCAGCTCATTAGCGCCTTGTATATCTTCGCAGCATTGGTATCACCTCTGCCATCACTGATACAGCGTAATCAATTTCCTCCTGTGTGGTATTCACGCAAAAGCTGAATCTGATTGTGGAATCCAAAAGTGACGGCTTAAGCCCTATGCTCTTTAGTGTTGAACTGATTGCCGGTTTGTTTGATGAACAGGCACTTCCTGCAGACACATATATCTGCCTGTCCTCAAGAGTATGAAGCATAACCTCCGCTCTCACACCATCTACGCTTACGCTTACCACATGAGGGGCATTTGTATGGTCCGTGCGTCCGTTTACCGATACTCCGTCAATACGCTGCACTGACTCTATAAAATGATCCCTAAGCTCATACATATGTGCTGTTTTTTTATCAAAATCCGTGTAAATTTCCTCTGCTGCCACTCCAAGACCTGCATATGCAGGAACATTTTCCGTACCTGAGCGCATGCCCTTCTGCTGGCCGCCTCCGTATATAATCGGCTTGATTCTAGTCTTGTCCTTTATATATAAAAATCCGCTGCCCTTTGGTCCGTGAATCTTGTGTCCACTGACTGAAAGCATGTCTATATTCATGCGCTTTGGTCTTATTTCAAGCTTGCCGTAGGACTGTATGGCATCCACATGAAAAAGTGCGGCAGGATTTTTCTCTTTTATAGCTGCTCCCGCCTCCTCAATCGGCATGACTGCGCCAATCTCATTGTTTACATGCATAAGCGATACAAGAATTGTATCCTCCCTTACGGCATTTTTCAGCTCTTCAACACTTATCACGCCGTCATGGTTTACAGGCAGATATGTGATTTCAAAGCCCTGTTCCTCCAGAAACTGCATCACAGACAAAACCGATGCGTGCTCTACAGAAGATGTGATGATATGCCTTCCTGCACGCTTATTAGCCATTGCAGCACCTATTATTGCAGTATTATTCGACTCTGTGCCGCCGGATGTAAATAGTATCTCCTTGTCCTGCACCCTGAGTGTCTTTGCAATCTTTTTCTTAGCATCATTAATATAATTTTCTGCCTCAACGCCCTTCATATGAAGTGATGAAGGATTGCCGTAATCCTCTGTAAGCAGCTTATAAACCAAATCTGCCGCTGCTTTTGAGCATCTGGTTGTGGCAGAATTATCCAAATATGCTTCCATTTTTGCTCCTAACTTCTACTTCTTAACTGTTAAGTATCTCTACTGTCTATACATCCAAATTGTATACAAGCATGGCAAGTGCAGCAAGTCCTGCTGTCTCCGTGCGTAAAATCCTGCGTCCCAAGCTTATTCTGTGCATTGTGGCATGCTCATCCACAAGTGCTATCTCCTCCGGTGCAAAGCCGCCCTCAGGACCCACGACAACACCGATAGTCTGACCAGCCTTAAGCTGCCCCATTATCTCTCTTGTCGCATCCATGCCACGCTCATTCTCATATGGCACCAGCGTGATGTCAAGCTCTGAAGCGATTTTCAAAACTTCCTTGTATGTAACCGGCTGTTTCACAGTGGGGATCACAGTGCGCTTTGACTGCTTTGCTGCGCTCTCAGCGATAGCCTGCCATCTCTGCAGCTTTTTTGCTGCCTTTTTTTCATCCAGCTTTACCACACAGTTTTTCATGGCAACCGGTACTATCTCAGATACACCAAGCTCCACAGCCTTTTGAATAATAAGCTCCATCTTATCGCCCTTTGGCAGCCCCTGATACAGCACGATGTGATTGTCAAGCTCTGTGCCTGTCTCATCTGCACTGTCAATAGCTGCGATGACCTCATCATCCAGAATCGATGATATGTGACAGAAATATGCCTGTCCGGATTTTGAGCTTACTCTTATTTTTTCCCCGTTTTTCATGCGCAGTACATTCTTTATGTGATTTACGTCACCTCCGGTGATTGAGATGCTGTCAGAATGAACCTGCTCTTCCTCTACAAAAAACTGATACATAATCCACCAAACTATTTAGCCTGCTTCTGCGCAGTGATATTGACCCATTCACCCTGATGATTGATTTCTATCACCTTAAGCTCCGCTGCTTCGATAGCCTCTTTAACTTCATTTTCCTTGAAATCTATGATACCCGATGTGATAAAATATCCGCCTTCCTTTAATCTGTCAGGAATAACAGGTGCCATAGGAATGATGACATCAGCAAGGATATTTGCAACAACGATATCATATTTTTCGGTACCGACCTTCTTTTGAAGCTCTGTATCATCTATGAGATTGCCGACATAAAATGTGCCAAGCTTCTCATCAAGATGATTGACCTGCATATTGTCACGCGTAGAAATCATGCAGTCAGCATCAAGGTCAGTACCTACAACCTCCTTTGCACCAAGCTTTAAAGCTACAATTGAAAGGATTCCGCTTCCACAGCCCACATCAAGCACTGTAGGTGCTTCCTTTGCGCCCTCAATATACTTGATAAGCTGCTTGATACAAAGCTGCGTTGTCTCATGCTTTCCTGTACCAAAAGAGATTCCCGGATCAATTTCTATCATAAATTTATCCGCATCCTCAGGCTTTACCTCTTCCCATGTAGGCTTAATCAATATATCACCGATTGTAAATGATGAAAAATACTTCTTCCAGTTATTAATCCAGTCGAGATCCTCTGTCTCAGATGACGAAATTACACCGCTTCCCACATCAACAGTATCTCTTAAATCCTCAAGTCCAAGCTTTACCTTTCTAAGCATATCTGACTGATCACTGCCATCATCCTCAATATAAAAGCTGACATGGCTTATACCCTCATCTGGAGGCAGCTCCGGCAGGAAATCAATAAACATATCCGCCTGGTCCTCTTTGGTCAGGGGAATATTGTCCTCAATCTCGATTCCCTCGATACCAAGCTCCATAAGCATGCTGCTCATGAAATCCTCAGCCGCGGTTGTTGTCTCAATCGTGTATTTCTTCCACTTCATATAAAAATCCTCTCTTAATAAAATATATACATAGTATAAATACAGTTTTATTTCAAAACATTTCCGTACATTTTACAAGGCAGTCATACGACTGCCTCCACAACTTATTTCATATAATACCATAAAAATGTGCTGTATAAAAGCCCCATTTTTTTATACGTAAAAATAGCCTAAAAAATGCCCCACCACACATGGCGGGACATATATTATAGGACATCTATTACAGATCATCTATTACAAATCATCTATTTACAGATCGTCCAAAGACTCCTTGAGCTTATCCATAAATCCTTTTTTCTTTTTAGAATCAGTAGAAGCTCCGCCCTCCTTGGTCAGAGAGCCACCTGAAAGCTCATCAAACTTCTTAAGAGCCTCTTTAGCTTCCTTAGACAGACCTGTAGGCGTATTGACAACAAGTGTGACATAATGGTCACCTCTTATTGCTTTATTTCTTGTTGAAGGAACACCCTTGCCCTTTAAGCGGATACGTGTACCTGTCTGTGTACCCGGTGCAACTGTGTATATAATATCTCCATCAACAGTCTTGATTCTTATATCTCCGCCTAAGGCTGCAATAGCATACGAGATGGATGCCTTCGAAAAGATGTTAACATCCTGACGCTCAAAATCCCTGCTGCCTGAAACAATAACTTCAACAAGAAGATCTCCACGCGGTCCGCCATTTATGCCCGGCTCGCCGTATTCACGTATTCTGACACACTGTCCATTATCTATACCGGCTGGAATCTCAACAGTCTTTCTGACCTTCTTGGTATTGTAGCCTGTACCGTGACATGTAGGACACTTATCCTTTACTACCTTGCCCGAACCACCGCAGGATGGACATGTTGTGACATTCTGCACTACTCCAAACAGAGACTGACTCTGTCTGACAACCTTACCTGTACCATTACACTGGGTACATGTCTCAGGAGATGTGCCCGGCTTAGCTCCGTTGCCTCCACAGGTAGAGCATGTCTCCTTATAGTTGAATTCAAGCTCCTTTGTACAGCCAAATATAGCTTCCTCAAAAGAAATTCTTACACTGAGACGGACATTTGCACCCTGTGCAGGACCATTTCTTCTGCCACTGCTTCTTCCACCTCCGAAGAAATCTCCGAAAATGTCCCCAAAAATATCCCCCATATCCATGCCTGAGAAATCAAAGCCACCTGCTCCGCCGCCTGTGCCATCAAATGCTGCATGACCGAACTGATCATACTGGCGTCTCTTATCCGGATCAGACAATACGGCATAGGCCTCCTGAGCCTCCTTAAACTTCTCCTCACACTCTTTATCACCCGGATGAATGTCAGGATGATATTTCTTCGCCTGCTGTCTGAAGGCTTTTTTAATCTCTGCATCTGTTGCGGTCTTAGATACTCCTAATACCTCATAATAATCTCTTTTTTCTGCCATAATTGAAAATTCCTTTTATTATACAACTAATTCGCAAGGTCGGCCAAGCGGCCAACCTTGCGAGTAATTTTACTTACGCAGCCATTATGATGCTTTGATTGATAACCCGAATTACAGGTCATTAATCCTCATATCATTATGGCAGCATCTGTTTAATTATACTTCCTTGAAATCTGCGTCGATGACATCATCATCTGCTCCGTTTGAAGCGCCTGCATTCATATCAGGTCCTGCCCCTGCTGCTCCTGCATTCATGTCAGGTCCTGCTCCAGCTGCTCCCTGCGCTGCCTGAGCCTGCTCATACATCTTTGCAAATACCTTCTGAGCACTCTGTGTGAGCTTCTCCTGTGCTGCCTTAAGCTCTGCAACATCAGCCTCTGTCATAGCCTCAGCCTCTTTATGTGCATCAAGGAATGACTTAACTGCTGCGATATCAGCCTCAACTGCTGACTTATCAGCGGCATCAACAGAATCTCCAACCTGCTTTAATGCATCCTCTGTCTGGAATACAAAGCTCTCAGCATCATTTCTTGCATCGATTGCTTCTTTTCTCTTCTTATCCTGTGCCTCAAACTCAGCAGCCTCTTTAACAGCCTTATCAATCTCATCATCAGACATATTAGATCCTGCTGTGATTGTGATGTGCTGCTCTTTTCCTGTTCCAAGATCCTTTGCAGACACATTTACGATACCATTTGCATCGATATCGAATGTAACCTCAATCTGTGGAACTCCACGACGTGCTGGTGGGATACCATCAAGTCTGAACTGTCCGAGTGATTTATTATCGCGGGCGAACTGTCTCTCACCCTGTACTACGTTGATATCAACGGCTGTCTGGTTATCAGCGGCTGTAGAGAATATCTGGCTCTTTCTTGTAGGAATAGTTGTATTTCTCTCGATAAGTCTTGTAGCAACACCACCCATTGTCTCGATTGAAAGAGAAAGTGGAGTAACATCAAGGAGAAGTACTTCGCCGGCACCGGCATCTCCTGCAAGCTTACCACCCTGGATAGAAGCACCGATTGCTACGCACTCATCAGGGTTAAGAGACTTGCTTGGCTCTTTTCCTGTCATCTGCTTTACCTTGTCCTGTACAGCCGGAATACGTGTAGAACCACCTACAAGTAATACCTGTCCAAGATCTGCATTTGTAATGCCTGCATCCTTCATAGCGTTCTGTACAGGGATTGCTGTTCTCTCTACGAGGTCATGTGTCAGCTCATCGAATTTAGCTCTTGTAAGAGTCATATCGAAATGCTTTGGTCCCTCTGCTGTAGCTGTGATGAATGGAAGGTTGATGTTTGTAGTAGTAGCTGAAGACAGCTCCTTCTTTGCCTTCTCAGCAGCTTCCTTTAATCTCTGGAGTGCCATCTTGTCTGTAGAAAGATCAACACCCTCTGCCTTCTTGAACTCGTCAATCATCCACTGTGTTACTTTGTTATCGAAATCATCACCACCAAGGTGTGTATCACCGTTTGTAGATAATACTTCGATGACTCCGTCACCAATCTCGATGATAGATACATCAAATGTACCACCACCAAGGTCATAAACCATAATCTTCTGCTCTTTCTCATTGTCAAGACCATAAGCAAGTGCTGCTGCTGTAGGCTCGTTGATGATACGCTTTACATCAAGACCTGCAATCTTGCCGGCATCCTTTGTAGCCTGACGCTGAGCATCGTTGAAGTAAGCCGGTACTGTGATAACTGCCTCTGTAACCTTCTCACCGAGGTATCCCTCTGCATCAGCCTTTAACTTCTGAAGTACCATAGCTGAAATCTGCTGTGGGCTGTAGCTCTTGTCATCAATCTGTACCTTGTAATCTGTACCCATATGTCTCTTGATAGAAGAAATTGTCTTCTCAGCATTTGTAACTGCCTGACGCTTTGCAGGCTCACCGATAAGTCTCTCTCCTGTCTTTGTGAAAGCAACTACTGAAGGTGTGGTTCTTGCACCCTCCTGGTTTGCTATAACTGTAGGTTTTCCACCTTCCATAACTGCTACGCAGCTGTTTGTTGTTCCTAAATCAATACCAATGATTTTGCCCATTTTATTTTCCTCCTATTAAATATAGCGTTTTTACATGTTTAATATATTTGTAACCATCCGTTGTCTCACAGGAATCCCTTAAATGCTGTCTGCATTCATATAAATCTGATTCACTGTCATGCCGGATAGATGTACACATCATTACTGTACTACCGATACCATGCTGTGGCGTACCACTGAATCCTTGTACATATAACCCTTCTGAAGCTCCTGTGCTACGGTGCCTGACTCAAGTTCATCATTTTCAACCTGCATCACCGCATTGTGGAAATCAGGATCAAACTCCTGTCCTACGCACTCTATTGGCTTTACACCTGCAGCATCAAGCTCTGTGAGCATCTGCTTGTAGACCTTATCCATACCTGTGATAAAAGGATCATCCTTCTTATCATCCGGTACTGCTGCAAGACCTCTCTCGAAATTGTCGATTACAGGAAGGATTTTCTCAACTATTGTCTTTGCTCCCATGTCAAACATCTGGGATTTTTCCTTCTCACTTCTCTTGCGGAAGTTCTCAAACTCTGCCATCTGTCTTTTCAGACGGTCGTTAAGTTCTTCTATCTGCTCATCCTTCTTGTCTTTTTTCTTTTTCTTGAAGAGACCTTTCTTTTCATCTGACTTATCATCTGCTTTATCATCTGCTTTTTCATCTGCTTTTTCATCTGCTTTTGCTTCTGCATCAGTCGAAGCATCATCATCTGATTCAGTTTCATTCATATCTGTATCTTTTGCTTCTTCGGCTGCCTGAGTGCTTTCCTCATCAGCTCCTTCAATCTCTATCTCTTCTGCTTTGTTTTCTGCAGTCTCATTGTCGATTGTTTCTTTTTTAATATCCTCTGGCATTTTTGACCACCTTCCTATGTTTCATCCTCAGACTTCTTATAAATTCCATCTAACTGGGATTTAAGAGTCTTTAGATTATCCATTACTTTTTCATAATCCATGCGCTTTGGTCCGACAATTCCTATCGTGCCCTTTACGCCCTCACCCAGATCATATGTCGCAGTGACAACACTGCAGTCCTTCATGGTCTGGATTGGAGATTCATTCCCTATATAAACCTGAATACCTGTTCCATTGTCCTTCTTCTCGGAATCGGATAGGGATTCAGTAACAAGGCTTGCTAGCTCTTCCTTTTCCTCAAATGCTGACAAAAGTGTCGCTACATTATTGGAATCCGAAAGCTCAGGATACTTCAGTATATTTGTCGCTCCGCTGGTGTAAATCTTAAGATCCTCACTCTCAGCGAAGGTCTGTGCCAATGCATCAATCACATCAGAGACAATTCCTGAATGAATACCAGCGCGTTCCTTTATGCTTGCAATGTTTCCAAGATTAATCTCGTTCATTGCGAGTCCGTTTAGTGAGGTGTTAAGCAGAATGTTGAGCTTAAGTATCGTCTCATTGTCAAGCGGCTCATATAAATCAAGCATCTTGTTTCTGACCATATTATTGTTCATAACAATTACTGCAAGCAGGTGCTGGTCGTCAACCTGTGAAAGCTGGATGAATTTCACCTTGTTGTGATTGACATCCGGTGCAGAAACAAGTGTGGCATAATTGGTATTGTTTGCAAGTACCTTTGCCGCCTGCTTTAACACATGCTCCATCTTCTCGGTATTTTCAATGACCAGCTCCTTCATATCAGAAAGCTCTTTTTCCTTCTTATCATTGGTCTCTATAAGATGGTCTACATATAATCTGTAGCCCTTATCCGAGGGAATTCTTCCTGCTGAGGTATGTGGCTGTACTATATAGCCCATCTCCTCTAAGTCACTCATCTCATTTCTGATTGTTGCCGAGCTCAGATTAAGATCTGTATATTTTGAAATTGTACGTGAGCCAACCGGCTCTCCTGTGGCGAGATAATTGCGGATGATTGCATCCAGTATGGTAAGCTGTCTCTCGCTCAACTCTAGTTCTTTGTTTTCATTTTCCATTGGTCACACGCTCCATCTGAAGTATGCTTTTAATTTATTAGCACTCTGTATTTTGGAGTGCTAATTTTTTATCTGTACATAACATACCACCACCTATTAGCAATGTCAACCCTCGAGTGCTAATTTTTTTAATAAAATTTTTGAAACCCTTGATTTTACAGGGGTTTCAGGCTTTATTAATTTTCTATTAAATTGATTTTGGCGGTATTTACACCACTTTTACACCATTTTTTCAAGTTTTTCTATTTCCACCTTTGCGTCATACCTATTATTTAGGTGATTATATACATCATGAAAAATAAAAAGCACTGTAAACCGATAATCCAACAGTTTTCAGTGCTTTTTTCATGTTTTTTCTTTTAAATTTTCCTCAGACATCTATATGAATGAAACTTATCCCTCCTTATATTACTCTACCCCCAACGCCTTAAACACTGCATCTTCCGCACTCTGATAAGGAATCAGCTGAAATGCACTCATCAGATCAGCCGGAACACTTGCAAAATCAACAAACGAGGTACTCGGAATCAGCACCTTCTTTGCGCCGCTATCCAGACACACCTGAAGTGTATTAGCAAGTTCATCCACCTTTATCATTGTGCCACTAATTGTTATATCTCCCAACACTGCCAAATTGCTGACAACAGGCTTTCCAAGGGCAATCGAACAAAGTGCAATCAATGTTGAAAGTGCCAATTTGTCTGTCATACCGATACCCTGCAAATCCTGATAATTGATGATGTAATCCTGGGTTGAGGTGCTGATAGAGCCACTGATCCGATTGCCGTTGGCTTTCAGATAATTAAATGCCGTGTTCACAGCTTCCTTGCATTTGGAATCACTGCCTAAGCCTGTCCGTTCAATCTTGCCATTGCCCGGAAGCATCTGGCTTTCCAAACGGAATACACCAATCATACCACTTTTTCCTCTGGATACGGTATAAACCTGTCCCGGATTGCACATTCCATCCGGTATCAATTTACCGCCTCCTTGCTCCGGTACAGAAACATAATGTTCTGACATATCCTCCAGGTCGATATAGGAGAAATTCACATCATAAAACTCCATACCGCCCAGCTTTTTCAGCTGTTCTTTTACACGGCGGCGCATTTCCAATGCAATCTGAATAACTTCTTCCAATTCTTCTTTGGTAAACTCACCATTTGGGTACATCAACTTCAGATAACCGTCTATCATACGACGAACCGCAATTGTATCACGCTGATTCAGATTTCTCCCCAAGCGGAAGTAGTGATCAAGCGCATCTCCATACTGCTCCTTGCGAAGCTCTCGGATGAACTCTGCCAAATAGTCACTGATAAAACCATAATCATCGGTAAAATGCTCCGGTCTGAACTTCGGTATCTCCCATCCTGGAAGATAACAGTGCATACGATCAAGAAATGCTGTATCTGTTCCCATTTCCTGCGGGAAAGGTGCAAACAGACTGGACGTTTTCAACAGCACGTCCACACTCTGATTGATATTTCCCACAAATACCATGGACGCAGTAGCAGCTTTTTCTTCTTTGCCACGGGCAAAAGAGCCGGATGCCATGTAATCCTTCATAATCTGAATGCCATCTTTATCTTTAAACTTGATACCTGCCACTTCATCAAAGGCTACACAGTCCCATAAGCCGACCAGTCCGACCGTTTTGCGTCCCATATTGTAAAACAGGTTTGCAACCGTCGTCTGTCCACCGGAAATCAAAATACTGTTGGGTGAAATCTCTTTGTAAAGATGAGATTTACCGGTGCTTCTCGGTCCAAGCTCACAAAGATTAAAGTTATTCTCAACTAATGGAATCATACGGGTCAAGAGCAACCATTTCTCACGGTATGTGAATTCATCCGGTTCCATTCCGATAGAACGAAGAAGGATATCCAACCATTCATCTTTCGTAAAAGCTTTTCGTCCCTGCTTCAGTTCATCAATATCAATGTGCGGCATCTGGATTGGTGTCAGCTTACGGATACTGATTGGTGAAATATCTTTCTGCTTTTTCTGTTTGGAACGAAGCGGATTTCCATCAATGTCCTCAATACCAAAGTTATTGTCACCTTCAACCTCATAATCCAGCTGAACAATACACCAGATACCGCCGCAGAGCAGGCGATCAAATTTTTCTGGATATTCATCGGCAATCGGTACATTACCAACGCCCAAATTAGAAAACTCTGCAAAAAAGCAATCCTTTTTCATATCCAGTCGAACAGTCACCATATCAATAATCGTGTGACTACCTTTTTTACGCAACTGAGACAGAATCTTCTGTGATTCATCCGGGCGTACAAAGTTGTCAGCAAGAATACGCTTCACGTTCTGTACACCTTTCTCTATAACAGTCTCATCATCTGAACTGCAATACTGTCCCAACAAGAACTCAAGAACATACACCGGGACATTCGCCCCTTCTTTAATTTTCTTTGTCAGGTCTTTCCGAACAATCTTACCGTCAAAGTTCTGACGGAGCTTGTTCTTTATTTCTTCGCGGGTACTTTCACCCTCTGCAAATTGCTCCATCTTTCTCTCCTCCTGCGGCATTAATTAAAAAAATCAAACTCATCCACCGCAAAGGCGATGTCAATCTGGAACGGCTCACGCTGTGGCATCTGTAATCCCTGTTCATCTGCAATTACCAGATAATAAGTAGCTGTATTGCTGTATTTTAGAGATTTTAGATTAAACTGACAACGGAAAGTTCTTTCTGCACCGTTATCGCTGGTCTTATCTGCAATAATCTTCTGAATATCACTAATCTGCTTGCCGTCCTCATCTGTAAAGTAAACCTGATAGGTTGCAGCTTCACGGTTTGTACTGACCGCATCTTTTTGATAGAAGTTCAATGAAAAAATCATATTGCTAATCTTACGGTTTGCGGACAGTAAATTAACCGTTACCGGCTTAGTATCATATTTCTGTTTATTACGCTTGTATTCCATAGAATCATTACGGAGATAATGGTACTCAATCACTGGAACAACCATTTCCTGCAAACTGATACCACCATGCACAAAATTCATACCGCCGCCATTCATTTTGATACGAATACTTTCTCTCGGTGCAAATCCATCAAATTCCGTATTTCCACCCAGGAATTTTACAGGCATCAAGTAATCTGGTTGCACCCCCTTCTGCATAATTGCATATCTTCTGCCATACTCCACACATCGCTTGATACTTTCTTTTTTTGTAATGTCAGAGTTTGTTACATTCACATCAAAAAAGCCTCTTTTATCTACTTTGTCCTCTTCCTTCAAAGGACTGTATGTATAAAGAAATCCATGATCTGCCGTAATTAGAATATTCGTTCCGCCAAATTCATTTACAATGATACGCACAAGATTCTTTAATTCTGAAATTGCCTTGTCACACGCAGCAAAAACTGCAGTATCCGAAGTGTGGCTGGCTTCATCAATGGTATCGTGGTAAATATAGACCACATCCATACCTTTTACCAAAGCACTTCTTTCCGCTCGTTTCATAGCAATGATGTCATTATACTTTAAAGCCACGCTTGCCGAATCTTCTGTTTTCAGAACCTTATCCCTATAAGTACTTGCCGTAGACTGTCCATCTGCCAAAACCGTCAAAATATCGTTCCAAACCTCTACTGTCAATTCTTTGTGCGGCAACAGAGCTGCCATACCAAACTTTGTAGTAGAAGGGAAGATACTCTGCATACTGCTGATAGAGACCTTACTTTGCGTTTCTCGCTGAAGCTGATCTGCCATCGTAGCCGCTACTTCATAACGCATGGCATCTGAGATAATTACAAATACTTTCGTATCCGAGGTTTGGATACGGGAACGGTAAAAATCCTCCTGTTGCGGTACTTCCAAAACTTTACCGTAAGTTGCCAGTTCATCCGCACATACATCCGACCAGTTGTTGCCCAACTCACCTAAGAACCAGTGCGTATAAAGTCCTTCCACCTTATCGACAACATGCTTGAACAAATCATCTAGCAGAATATTGGAAGTCTCCAAACTCTTTTGAAAACTAAGATGGAACAAACGGTAATAAGTGTCCATCTGAAAGTAACTCTCTGTATATTCTTTCCAGATACTTTTCGCTTCTGCGGTATGGAATCCGGCAGAATGTTCCTTAAAGAAACTTTGCATATTCGCCACTTGTAAGATACCGTCATAAAAATTCTCAAATGGCTCATACCATACACAAGTTCTACGTTTTTCAACGGTATTCGTAATGGTATCCACATCAATAATATGGTCACTAATCTCTGTCATTAGCTTTGTCAGAATTACTTCGTTAATACACGGAAAGCACTCTGTTCCTACCAAATCTTCTACTGTCAGCTTTTCCAAACGCTGATACAGACGAGCTTCATCCTCAACATAACGTGCCACATCATATAATTGAGTAATGTTATCACTATGAAGCCATTCAGAAATAAAATCATAGCAGTATGCCTGATGAGGTATGGAAATAAAACTGTCCAGTCCGGCAAGATATTCCTGCCTCATGGTACGGGTCGCTGCAGTTAAAAGCAGATGAATTGCCAACTGCCCAAGATCCGGTTCTTCCTCCACAAATCCACATCCCTGACGAACCATCGCCCAAAAAGCTGCGTCTGCATGATATTTTACAAAATCCTGATAAACCGTATTATTATTCAAATCCAGTCCCTCCTGGAACACACTACGGAGAATCATATTGGGCTGTGCATCTTTCAATCCACAGATTGCCGCCATGACAGCCATGTGTAACTGTGCCGGTGTTTCCGGAACTTTATTCTGCATGCTGACTTTCAAACGACGGTCTTTCGCATTGAAATAAGCACGATAATTTTTAACCTGTTTCCTCATTGCCGGATTTGATATAAGTCCCATCTCATCCATCCAGATAGAAATCAGATCCGCCCGAAACTCTTCACTGTAAAGCTCCACATCCAGAAGCCAGTTATCATCCGGGCGGTTATAGACACACGGACTGTAAACCAGATAATTTGTAGTCAAATCATCTACTGAAAGCAGTTTTTTTACTGAAAACGCATTATTTCCAGTCAGCGCAATCACCTTTGCATTTTCCAAAACCACTTCATCCAGCTTATCCTGAAATTCCTTATCTTCATCGTACCAGAAAATGATACGACGCTGATAAAACTCAGGCAGAGGTGCAGCAAATCTGCGATTTAAATCTTGTATTATTTTATCTGTATCCATGCTGCATTATCTCCCTTCCGTATTTTTTACATAAATAGTGCTTCGTGCCGCACCCTCTTTTCTCAAATAACCGTCCTTAACCATATTCAGCAAGACAGCTCTGGCTCTACGATGTTTTACATCTAAAATCTCTACTGTTTCAGCAGTAGTAATAGAGCCATTTTCCAATACATATTTATAGATTTGTTGTTCCCGTTCACTATCCGGTATTTTCTCAGTCGTATCTGGCACTTCGTTGCCACTATCCGGCATTTTTTTCATATTATCTGGCACTATTTCTGTTTTATCCGGCACTTTATTGCCACTATCCGGCATTTTACCAATAGTATCCGGCACTTTAATGGCGTTATTGAGGTCAACAGTGCCGTCAACCTGTCCTCGATAAATATTGATACGCAAATCAACTTCGCCACCAATAAACTCCGGCTCCCGCAGCCCGGCAGCTTTTACTTTATCAATAATTCTCGGAATACCGCTTCCCCAATGCTCGATCAGGTTCATGTAAGCAAACGCATGGGCAAGAGCTTCATTTCTGATTTTAGAATAGCCTTCTTTCATACGCTCCATCGTTTGTCCCATTGGCAGCTTTCCTGGAGAAGTAATTTCCAATCGGTTGTCATATACCGCTACCTGTATCGTACCATGATCCAGATAACTACGATGTACCATAGCATTTATAATCAACTCACGAATGGCATCCGGTGGAATCTCATAAACATCCTGGCGATAAATTCCCACAATAGCAGCGCCCAGATGAATATTTCTCAAGACAAACTGAAATGCTTCGTCTATCTGTTCCCAAAGCGGTCCGGTATATTCTCTACGATCAACAAATACCGCTTTCGTTGTCCCTTTGAACACGCCACATTGCGTTGCAACATGAAGTCCACCATTACCTGTCAAAATAGCAAACGCATTGGACGGATAATCTTTTCCATCACGCTCAATCAAAATACCCCAGGAACGCAGCTGCTGTCTACAGACATCTTTAATCGCTGCTTTCTGTTCCTCTGTACGGGCATTTTTAACAGCCTGTTCTTTCATAGCTTTACAAAGTACATCAATATCTTCATCTGTAACATTTAACCCAGTACATAAAGCCTGATCGTAGTAGCGGTTACTGCCCTCAAACAGCAGCTCCTTTACCATATACTCGTCGGCAAGGCGGGTAGTTCCGGCAACACGGACATATACACCGCCATCTCTGCCAAGAGCCTTGATATAATACGGTCGCTGTCTGCCCTCTGAAACCTCTACCACAATAACAGTCTTGCCATCAACCGTTTGTAAAGTAATATCCGGGATGATTGCCGGTTCACAGCTGTCTGATACAGCATTTGCAATGGCATCCATTTTCTTGAACACATCTTCTTTGTCAAAGCCGACAACCTCTCTGGTTTTATCGGCAATTCCGAAAATGATTTTTCCTCCGGTTCCATTTGCAAAGGCAACCACAGATTTCATATATTTGATGCTTTTCTCCGGCAGGTTCTCTTTAAACTCTACATTCTTCGATTCGCCTGCAAGAATTTCTTCTATGGTCATCATAACACCTCGCTCTCTTTGGCAGCCTTTACTGCCATATTTTTACTTAATTGATGAAGAAATTGAGCTCAGTGCTTTGCTTAAAGCATCTTCATCAGCCTGCTTTCTTCTCTCACTTTCCCACATACCGAGTATCTGATAAATGCATTCTTTCACAACAGGAAAATACTTTCGACATTCTTCTTCGCTTAACTCATGAATACCCTTGCTCAAGATTCCATAAATAGTTGTATTTTTGACCAGTATATCTGGAAGATAGCCTTCCAACATCTTAATTTTTTCAGCAACTTTCGCCTGTTCAAACATCTCGTTATCAATGACATCAGCCGCAGCTTCTTTTGCTTTGTAAACAAGTCTTTCAAGAATTCGTCTCAAATAAACATATGAACCAGCACCAACACCATTTGCAAAAAGTCCTATTGCAGTTCCAAGTTCCTTACGATCTTCCTTCGAAATTACATGTTTATACGCATCTAATTCTGGAAATGTCATATCTGCAATAGATGGATACTGCCCAATTTTCATCATTGAATTGTCCGTTGTCAGAACAATATAATCAAGATGATGCTTCTCATCCATTGAACAAATATATTCCAATTTCATTAATCTCGTAGTATCAGCTATTTGCCAATTTATCCATTTCCATTCTTCGGCAGGACTCTTTTCTTGTCTGGATTTGGTACTAAATATCATATTTTGAAGTGACTCTATTTCCTCACCAAGAGATGCACAACTAATTTCTTCATCCCCCTCTGGACCCATTTCAAAATAATACTCAATAGGTTTCATGCTAAAAACACGCTCTTGTTTGCATTCTTTACAATAAGCACTAATTTTAACGTTTCCTTTAAGCAACTCAATTAAGTCAGCAATATTATCTTCATCCATTTTCATGGAATCATAAAGTCCAGCCGTTTGCAAAAAATTTGCAAATACATTATCTTTACTGGAAACTATATCGGATGGTATTGAATCAAAAATATTATGTCTCACTTTATTCTCTCCTTTACTACCGCTTTTTCAGGCACTTTCTCCTCATATTCCTGTTTCAATTCCTCTGCCAAATACGCATCGCTCATGCAGTGCATATCGGAAACACCATCACGGAGCAGCTGATAAACCTGGGAATGATAAAAGAAATCCAATGCCGCATCCAGTGAAAGTCCCTGCTGTTTGGCAAAGCACTCAATAACACGGCTATATTTTTTCTGAAGCAAAATCGGATTTGCTGTCATAATGTTTCACTCCCTTCAAAATGCAACAGAGACAGTGCTTTCTCTGTGCGGAAACATATTTGCAGGTTCGGCTTTTCATAACGCAGGCGGTTGATAGCTTCCGTTTTATCAATCAGTCCGTCAAAGAACAGCTCCACGGTATTGAACACTTTATCATTGGCAACACCGCCTACAACAAGGTCGTAATCTGTCGAATCTTTTCCACTGCGGCAGTTCAGAATGAAATCCAGCCATTCTCCGGAATAAGAATCGAATTTCAGCGTTTTCAGTTCAGATTTCCGGCTTTCATCGTATTCATACCGAGAGATAATGCCATCTTCCCCACGGCGTTTGAACTTACCGCACCACTTCGCTGCCTGTTCATACAGCGGCGTGACATAGAAGCCACGCCCGAAGTCTACATTGGGGCGGGAATGAACCAAATCCGGCTTTGCAATCTCTAAAAAAGAACCATGATAAAGAATCATACTTCCACACCCCTTTCTTTCATCACATCAAGGAGATCATCAACGATATATTCCCGGCTCTGGGTATGCAGCACTTCATATTCCGGCACGATATAACCGTTCAGAATATCGCTTTGTTCGGTAAATGCCTGATAGACACGCTCTGCATCCACCCCCAGCTTTGCTGCTACATTTTCAATGCAAAATACAGCAAACTCCAGCTCACTGGAATTTTTGATTTTTTCATCCGTCATCATATGTCAACCTTTCCTATATTTTTAATAATTCATAGACTTTTGTTGAAAAATTCAACTTTTGTTGTATTTCCTTATCTGCACAATAAAACGAATCGCATTCGTTGTTTTTATATTCATTATACAATCCAGAAATTATAAAAATCATTTTGTCAACAAAATCATTTTCCTTACATACAAATTTGTAGTTTACTTTTTTAGGATATTGTCTAATATGTTTTGCATAATCCCTTATCGAATCAAAATAATCTTTTCCAATTCTAGTTTCGACATCTGGATAACCTGATGTATCAACTATCCACTTCATACTAACTGTTGACATTTTTTCTTTTATACATAAAACAAGCACCTCAAACGCTAATATAGCACTATCCATTTTTTCTTGCTCTGCCATCAGTCTATGTATACTTTCTGCATTTTCAAAAATTTTTTCCTGTGCGCGAATTTCTATTCCAAAAGTAATTTCCTTTAAAAATTTTTCCAACTCATCCCTTTCTTGATCTTGGATGATAAACATATTCATAAAACTCTCATATTTCTTAATAAAATTATTAGCCGATCCATTATCCAGTTTAAAACTTAATGAGATTATTTTTTTCAAATATCGATCAACATCCATTTCATCACCATAAATTTGATGCAATGAATTCGACATTTGTTTTTTCTCCATTGCAATTATAACCACTACATTTTCCAACTCATTGAATACATGATGAATACGTTCCAACACTTTAATCGCATACGAGGGCAAGCATCTATCTAATTCATCAACCATGATTAACTACTGTTTGTTCTTCTGATATCTTCTTAATTTGCTCTTGTACTTCTTTAAATATATTCTGGAAGCCAAAATATTTATCATATATTTTTCCATCATCTTCAGATGTTCCAACAACACCATCCAAATCTAATCCCGTCTTTGATTTGATTGCTTCGACAGCAATCTTTGTTATTGTATTTTTAACAATGGCTAACATTTCTTTCTTAGTCTCATTTGATAATAAACTCACATACTGTTCAATCTGATCTTTTAATACAGAAATAATAGCAACTATCGGTTCTTCATAGTAATCGTACCGCCAACAATCATATCGAACAACAAAAAAACGATCCGTGTTTGTTGTTTCCGATTGTTCCACTTGAAGACATTCTTGAATCTTTTCCAGTGCAAAACTCTTACCACTTCCCCATTCTCCTTCAATAGCAAAACAACAATTTTTACGTTTTTCTGAAAGGATCTTAGTCAAATCAACTATCTGTTTGACAAATGGTTCTCTATTTAAAACATCCTCTTTTGACTGCACTTTCTCATCCTCTTTCCTACTTTATTTTAGCCAAAACATCCTGAAAAATTGCATAATTCTTCTTCACGCCATCGTCCAGATCAATAGAAATCATCTGGTCGGCAAGGTGATGAATCTTTTCCTCGTAGGTTCTGATTTCAGTATCCTGTGCCTGCAAAGTGGTCAGCTTTTTGTTCAGCTTCACACGCTCGCCGGTAGAAGCATTCGCAATACGCTGTTCCAAATCGGCAATAGCAGTACGATAACGAGCCTGCTGTTCATGTACATAATCGGTACGAATACGAGCAATGGTGTCCGGCTGATAGCGGTGCATATAAATCAGAGCCTTAAAGCCATTCTTCTTGCCGCTGTCAAACAGCCAGTAAATCGGACGTTTCTGATAAATCTTGCAATGGTCAGAATAAAAGTCATTCAGAAAATAATTCCGAATTACATCCTTCGGTTGACCCTTACCGCCAAGTGCATTGGCAATAAATTCTAAGTTCTCATCCAGCGTGTCTGCACCATAAACGGTTTTCACAAATTCCACGAACAAACCGACAATATCATCCTCAAAGTATTCATCATCGCATACCGGAATGATGTTATCTGCATTAGGATAAAACTCATTTTCCGGGAAACGTGATTTTCCCTGCTCACGAAGATAATCCTGTATTTTTTCTACAAGACTTCCAAAGTCCCCACCCGAACCACCTGCATACAAAAGTCCTTCATTATATAATGAATAACGGCCAAACATACAGCCGACAGCATAAGAAATAAAGGAACGAATATCTCTGCCTAGATCAGCCTTACGGACAGTGACATCCTTATCCTCAACTTCCGGTGTCAACTCTTCCTGCAAACCGTAAATGCTGATGAAAATACGGTTCAGTTCTTCCTCGTTAGCTTTCAGCTGATTGAAGCGGTCATCACATTCCACTTGCCACTGTTCAAAGGCCTCGTCAATAGTTGAAACTTCGCGAAGCAGCGGATGGTGCTGGAAATCCCATGATGTTTCAAAGATGTCCCAGTCAGTTTTTGACTGTTCAATACACTCATCAACTATAGTATTCACATATTGGATCTTATCATCCTGAATACGAATTGGTAATTTTCCAATAGTTCCCGATCCCGTATTTATTGTCGGATTTTTGCACTTTACAAAATCCACCACTAATTTTGTATTCAAAAATCCAAGTGTGTATTTCAAAATTCTTGTTTCGTCTGCAAATAATCCATTTGCACCAGAATCAAAGATTGCTCCTTGAGATGAAAAACGAAATCCTGTTTGGCTTGATGTTACACCACTCCATGTTATTGACTCATAAAAATACCTATCTTCGCTTCTAATCTCTTTACTATAACTACCATACCTTTCAGACACATATTTTTTTAATTTTTCTCCATCGTTCTCCCAATTCACAACATAATCATTATTTCCATACCATCTACGAAATTCTCCCCCCTTATTATATCTGAACCACTTTTTTGAACTTTCTTTAGCTGAGGTCGCTGTAAAACTTCCAAAGCCACATTTTTCTATACACGGTTCAAACCACATTTTCAAAAATAAATTATTATTAGTAGTAGACATTCCATTTCGAGTTTCAAGAACATCCTCAATAAGTGGATTATTAGCAAATGCGTTACGGACTTGTGCACTAACCCAATACGCCACCGGACTTCCCGGAATTTCTGAAAAGTTATTCGTACTCCGCTCATAGTAAAATCCGCAATCGTGATTTTCAATCGCTTCCAGCGTTTTCTGTCGCTGAACTTCCATTCCACCACGGAAATCTACCAATCGTAAATAACACCCTTTTTTCTCTATATGGCGATTCTGGAATGCAAAAGTACATACCGGAACCGTTGCTTCTTCAAATGCAGAATATTCAAATTGAATCAATGTTTCAACTGTAGTCTGATTATATAAGTAATTACGCATTTTCTCATAACTCTGAATGAACATCCAAACATACGGTGTAAAGAATCCGCAATAACCACTCTGTTTTGTCATTTGAGAAGCATGAATGACAAACGCAGAAAAGAAATCGCTCTTATAATCTGCATAATTCTTTTTAATAAAATCATTCAGCTTCGGATTCATATTAGATGCACCCATATACGGCGGATTCGTCACGACCACATCATACTTCTGTGCCATTGCTTCTGCCACCTGTACCAACGGCAAAAGTTCTCTCAATGCCGTATCACGGGACATATTTATATCTTCTGTAATCTCAGCAAAACGGTCATACAGAGCAGACCAATCCTGCGGTGTCACCGTCAGAATCGAGCCATATTCCTTTGCATCATGCAGTTCACCGATAATGGTATCCATAGCGGCTGTGAGCTTCACATCGCCATTACAGAAATAGTCCACGGCAAATTTATCTACATGGTTGCTCTCCACAATAGCATACACATGTGGCTGAATGCCACGGCTAAAGAATCGGCGGTCATACTGACGTGCTTTCATCATTACCGCAAAATAAGCCAGCTGTGCTGCACGGTCATCAATATCCAGACCATAAAGATTGTTCTCTACAATACTTGCCACCGCTTCACGGGTGGTATATCCGTAGGATTCATAAATCTTCATCAGCACATCAAACATATACGCAAGAATATGACCGGAACCGGAGCAAGGGTCAATGACTTTCAGCTGATCCGGTGTCAGTGCAGCGTATTCCTTGCGGATCTCGGCAAGCTGCGCCTGCACTTCTGGTTCCTGCTCGGCTTCTTCCAGATAGTAATGCCATTTGGTATCTTCCGGGTCACGTTTTCCGGCAGCATAGGCAGACTGTTCTTCCTCGGTAGGAAGAAGTTGCTCTTTCACATCCGGATGTCCCTCCAGCCATAAATGACCAAGACTGTTCTCTACCATGTAGCGAACAATCCAGTCTGGTGTGAAAAGCTGGGTTGCTGCAGGGATGTTTTCTTTTGTGATTTTCACATTCTTTTTCAGTGCTGCAAAAACATCGTCCTTTTTCTCGCTGTTATAATACTGATACAACCAACCGATAATCTGAACAGCATCCTTCCAATCATCCTCCGGTATCAGCTCAATCATCTGCTGAATGACACTGCCTTCACGGAGCAGATTGTCTGGCAGAAGAAGCTCCGTGTAATCCGCAATCTTCTGGAACATTCCTGGCAAAATCTTATTCAAAGCGTTGCACTGCACAATCAGCAGATATTTATACAGTTCTTCGATCTTTTCTGCATCTTTCAGCTCATAGACCTTTTCCATATCCAATCCATCCAAATCCAGATGAATGGCTTCTGTTATAATCTGCGGCTTAAAGTTGTTTTCCTCGTCCGTGAACACACGCACATGAGAAGGAAGATAGCCATTGACTTCCATGAATCGCAGAGCAGAGAAACGGTTGAACCAAGTATATGCAACCTCCTCCATGACCTGCTTATATCCTTTATCATTAATCTCGGCAATCAGAGCCTGACGCTGCTTCTTTTCATCGGCAGTAAGGACTTTGCCGCCAACACTGTCCGCATTGGCATCCTCAATGTTGTCCTCTGTGATACCGTATTCCACACCTTTCAGGGAAACACGGGCGATCAGCTCTGTTCTTGCCCAGACAGCAAATTTTTTAATCGCATTCTTATCCATACTCGTCTCCTTAATTCAGCTTGATTTCGTCGCAATTCTTCAGCAACTGTTTCAGCTGAGAACGAATCTTTTCTACATAATCATCAATATCCGCATCCGTCTGTAAGGTCTTTGCCTGGAAAACAACCTGACGGTTATAGGCACGGATAACCTTTTTCTTTGCCGGAGCAGCTTCTTTCCCCGGCTGTGTTGGCCGTACTGGCGGCTTCGGTGCAGGCGGAGCCAGAACAGACTCGATATTGCTGACGGTATCATCCTTATACTGGCACATTGGCAGAAACATGGCATCCAAAAGGGCAAGGCTCTTTAATTCTGCGATTTTCTCCTTGCACTGGCTGAAATATCTGTCCGACTTTTCAATCAGATGGGATGCCTTGGAATCGCCGTTTGCGGCAGTGTGAGTTGCTTCCATACACTGACGAACCGTTTCCAGAACCTCGGCACGTTTTTCTTCCAGCATCTTGTCATGGGCGGTACGAACCGTATCCATCAACGGATTCAGTTCACGAATCCGGTTATAATTGAACTTGCTTCCGGTCTGAACCATCGTAATCAAACGAATGGTATTCAGCGCCTTGTGTGCTTCCTCATTTTCCGCAATTCGGTCAAGGTCATCATGCAGAGAGTTTTCAAACTGTACTGCCTGGTCGAATACTGTTACCTGGGTCTTGAAGAAGTTTTCAATGCCGTTGCTCATGGCTTCTTTATTATCAAAGAGAGCATCCTCTTTTTTCAGCACACGCTCAATCAGGGCAATATTGTCTTTCTTCTGAGAAAGTACATCATCCATCAAATGAATGGCTTCCTGAACTAATGCACGGTCTGGGTATTTATGTCCGTCATAACGGGCATCCAGAGAAACATAGTAATCACGCTGCTCGGTAAACTTCTCCGTCACAAAGCGAATCAGACCATCTTCATCGTCCGGTACATCCATGATGTCGAAATACTCACGTAGCATTTCTTTAACATCACGTAGCATCGTAGCAGAAATATTTTTACGTTTGCTGATAGACGTCTTACCGATCTCACTCTTTTTGCGGAGCATATCTGGCAATTTCGGGTCATCTGGCTGAATGGTATTGCCTGCATACTTGATGGTCACTTTCTGGGAATAAATCAGCTGTGCCGCAACCGCAGCAATGTCGATTTCTTTCCAGCCATACGGAATCGCACTGTATTTGCTTTGCACATCTGCCATGGAAGTCGGCAGCTTTTTCGCATCCTGCATTTCCAGATATTCTTCCATAGCAGAAGCTGCATCACGGTTCGGTTCCATGCCTGGAAGTGCTGTTACCGCACCTGTCAGAATCGCAATAATATCTGCATCACTGCCTGCATTATCTGTAATCAGATCGAGCTTGCTATATACATGAGCAACCAGATATTCAAGAGATTGGTCAATCTTGCTCTTGGCATTTCCGGCTTTGATTTCCAAATGCTCACCATCTACATAGAACTGCGCCCCTTCAATAGCATTTTGCAATTCGCTCATGGCACTCAGCTCATATTTTCCGGCTTCGTCCTGCTGATCGCTGATGATTTTCTGCACACTCTTAGGAAGCTGGCTTACATTTCTCTGCTTTACATACTTACGAATCTTCATGGCAGATTCCAGAGATTCATAATAAGGCGTATCAGCCAGAACCACGATTGCTTCATTACCTTTGGATTCTGCCATCAGACGATAATCCGTTTTTTCAATAGCATCGGTAGCAACGGTCAGGAAACGCAGACGCATACCGCCTGTTGCCACACCAACGGTAATGCCGTCAACCATCTGATCGAAAGCAAAGTCATATTTTCCATAACGGAATTTCTTGGTTGTGAAAATATCGCCATAAATCATCTGGGCGATACGCTCTACGATAGAAGCGGTATCCACATTTGTATCTCTTATTTCACGCTGAATATCCTGTTCTTCGTCAGTCAGGAAGTTATAAGTGTCACCAGTTCTGCCAATATAGTTCTGGCTCATCAAACGGTCAAGGCATCCTCGGACAGCTTCACGCATGATAATCTTATCCACACGAATATCGTCTGCCATAAGGATCACGATATTGTCCAGATTGGAAGGAATATCATCAATATATCGAATCAAGTACAGAAGTTTCAGTACATCCACATCCTGTTGTTCGATACCATCACCATTGTCAGCAGCTTTCTGGCAACGCTCAATCACTCGGCGGATAGAGCCGTCCAGGAAAGTATGTACGGTATCATAAAAACGGAAGAACGGAACAAGTGCATACTCATCCTTCTCCTGAATTTTCTGTGCAGCTTCCTGGAAACCGGAGAGCATGGAACGCTCACCGCCGGACAGGTGCTTACCAGAATTTCCGTGTTTACGGATTTCAGCAAATACTTTCTGCATGATAATAAACTGATACGGCACGAATGGGAAGTTCTCTGTAAATTCTCTCGGACCAGAGTAGCCTTTAATGTCCAGAATCGAGCCACTGAAGCTGAATAGGTTACGAAGGACAGAATCATTCTGCTCATAAACGGTTTCCAAATCCGTTGTTGCTTCCGATTTCTTTTTCAAGATACGCTTCTGGATAACTTCGTCCACGGAGGAAGAAGATAAGCTCAGTCTTGTCTTGAAACGAGCCTGAATACGGGAGAACTCATCGGCACGAACTTTGATGATTTCATCAATCGCTTCCTGTCCGGTACAGATCACCCAGATCTTACCTTCGCACTCGCTTCCGATTTTTTCGGTCAGAGACTGGAGGTTCAAAAGCATATCGGTATCTGTTCCCACATACTGACCAACCTCGTCAATCATAAACAGCAGACGGAAGTTTGCAGGTTTAGTATCTACATAGGCTTTCATATCTTCCACAAGCTGTGCAATAGAAATTTCTGTTGCAGTTTTATCATTGAACCACGTCTTAGCATCATCCTCACTCATATCCAGAACTTCCATCAGTGTCGGGATGATGAACTTACCATTGAAAGCAAAGGCACGGCGCATTTCAAGCCAAGGCTTGCCTTTCTTTTCTTCAAAAACTCTGCGGAACTCCTCTGTCTTACCCTGCTGGTCAATATAACGCTCCATCATGGCAACTTTCAGATTTTCACCGTAAAATCCCAGATGGTTGTAGAACATCTTTGCAAAAACACGAAGTACAGCAGTCTTGTCTTTATTGCTGAAGCCTTCAATATCAATGTTGAAAAGAATGGTTTCCGTCTGCCCCTTCGTGGCACGGTCGATCAGCATAAAAGTTGCCGGGTCATCCTCAAACTTTTTACGAAAACGCTCCACACTGCGAATGCCTTTTACCTCTTTATTTTCCAAAAGGTAGGAAAGCATTTTCAAAAAGTGAGATTTACCACTTCCAAAGAAACCGGAAATCCAAACACCCATATCGGCTGTCGGCTGGTCGAAAGCATCACCGTAATAATTGAAGAACGTAATGAAATGTTTCTTCAATTCTCTGGTAATGACATATTCATTTAATTCCTGCTCGATTACATCATCAGCAGCCTGATCTACTTTAATTACACCATTGATTTTGCGGTTAATGTCATCCGCAAACATATCTCGAATCATCATGGCTTTATCCCCCTTAATCTATGACATTGAATGCCCGGTAATAATCATTTGGTGTCAATCGATTGAACAGTTTTACATGACGACCATCAAACTCACCCGGATACATAACCAAAATCGGAACATCTGAAAAATACGGTTGCAAAGCTTCCAGTAACGTATGGATTCTCATAAACGGGAACACCTCGCCCACACCTGTCAGCATCAGCACATCACCCGGTTCGTGTGGCTCATACTGGATTTTATCAATAAACTCTCCATTGCCGATTGCGGAGTTAAGCTGCTCCAGAAGATAAGCACTTCCGTCAGCTTCTTCCATATCCGGAATCGCATCTGTGATGTCCATATCATCGCAGATAGAAAGAAATTTTTTATATAAATTACAAACAATCAAATGGCAATCTAAGGACTGATCGGTTTCCAACTGATTCACAAAATGGCGGACAACCATTTCATTCTCCGGTTCATAACAGAAGATTCTGATATTCACCTCATTGCTGAGTCCCTTTCCTTCCAGGAACTCCGGTTCCTGAATCAATGCCCGAACTTTGTCCAGGCGTTCTTTTATGTCACTCATTGGATACCTCCTACACAAAGCAATTAAACGCCGGCAGTATCGCCGTGTCGCCATTGCTTCTGATGGCATTCTCCAAAACAGGATGCAGCCATACTGGATTCAAATGATCTGCCTTAAGGTTGTCGAGATATTCTGTTTCAACAAGCACTCTGGCAATTATCTGTTTTAACTTTGTTATTGTAGTATCGCTCCAGGAAGCCACGGTATCATTCTGCTCCTGCAAGCGCATAAAAAATGTATTCAAATCTATCTTACCAAAAGACGTGTCCCTTAATCTGTACTTCTCGCCAATGACGGTCAACATAAATTCCCCGACCAGTCGACTCTGCTTCATCAATGCATACAGACAAATCTGTTTTGCCACATCCGTCGGCTGTGAAGCAATCGCAGAAACCAGAGAATCATCTTCCAGTGCATGAAGCCGTTTGATGCAGGCTTTCGCCATGCGTGTGATAGATTTTTCCGTTGGGTACTGAAAAAGATTCTGCTCTACAATTTCTTTGACAATCGCATCATCAGAAAATCCTTCTGACATAAGCTTTGCAGTGGAACGCATTTCGTAAAAAAGAAACGGCTCTCTAGTCAAAGAAGCAATATAAGGATAAGAATGATCCATGTTCCCACACCTCCTTACTGCTCCTCTTTTTTATCAGGAACAAATTCCATGATATCTCCCACATCACAATTCAAAGCAGAACATATCTTTGACAGAATCTCTGTACTTACATTTTCATCTTTTGATAATCGAGACATCGTTGTTGTACTAACTCCTGTCATCGCACGCAAATCTTTCTTCATCATTTCTTTATCAATTAACAATTTCCACAATTTCTTGTAACTAACTGTCATTTTTTCACCTCAATCTTATTTGCTTGAAATATCTGTTCACATGGTATTTATCACCTGTTATTTATCATCATATCATAAAAATGCGTTTCAAACAATCTAATCTATCAAAAATCGTAATTCAATTCCGAAATATCGCATTTATAATCACGGTAAATAGTAACCCGAGGAATCCCATTTGTAACCCAAGAATCTGCACTGAAATAATATCCGTCATCTTCCTGCACCAGACAAAACGACTGATGCCACAGAAAGCCTGTAAAATAGCCACTTTCGGGATACACAAGACAGGACAAAAATCGACTTTCATTTTAAGAGATGAGTGCTAATTATTTTAAAGTAATTTTTAAAGCCCTTGATTTTACAGGGTTTTCAAGTTTTATTAAATTTCTATTAAATTGATTTTGGCGTTTACTGTGCCATTTTTTATTTCACGCTTAGCATCAAATGATACAAAAAAGCAGTCGATCCTAAATGTGAAAGACTGCTTTATATCATATTTCTTATTGCTTTGTGTGTATATTTAGCTGATTGTCTATATCCCGTCCTGCATACATTACTCTAAGTATTGTTACAAACATTCAAAAATTCCTCTCAAATCACTGTCAGCCTGTTCTGATACTTCTATTTCATATATCATAAGCCATAATCTTTGCGAATATCAGAAAAGACTTTCCTGGCATTTTTTGTCCGTCCAGCCTGCATATCCGCATATCCCTTCTCTAATTCTTCATTGAACTCTACCTCTGATAATGCGCTGATATCAACAGGTCTGGCAGATGGTATTTTTACTTCAAACGGAAGACCTCTCTGTAAGATAATCTGCATATAAAACATCTCCTTCCTGCCATATTTTTATGTTATGCAAAACCTCCGAACGGCTTTAGGCCATAATTCATTTATTATTATTCCTAATCAAAATCTGTATGATTTTATCATAATTTTCCGGTCTGTGTGGAAACGTACAGTCTGTGCATACCTTGATTTTTTTGCCATTCTTCTCTATGTAGGTCTTACTTCCGGGACAGTTTGGCATACTATACATAGGACAATAACAAAACAGACAATTAAAGTCATCCGAAAGTCCCTTGTGACACGGAAAATATTTGCAATCTGTGTTTTTAAAGTATTTATAAGAGTTTTCCATTTTTATTCCTTTCATACTCCTGCGCTTTCTTTACGAAATTCTCAGCGAAATGCGGATTTGACGGATAATAAATATGAGGAAATCCAAGCCAGTAATTATCCCTACTTATCACACAGTCATACTTCCTTCCTGTAGCAGGTTTGGTCGCAATGCAATCCGTTCCGTTATCGGTGCTGTCATAATAATGAAATTCATGTGCTCTTATCTTTTCATCCGACGGCAGGAAATTGCTATGCTTTTCTTCCAGTTCAATATACCCGAATCTGACCAGTTTTCCCTTAAAATGGCACCACCCATCAAGTACTCCAGCCATATCAAAAACACAATTTTGATTATGGATATATGTGTGAAGATACATAAACCCTCCACACTCGGCAACCGTGGGCAGACCTGCTTCAAATGCGGTTTTTATTGACTTTCTCATAGATATATTTTCACTCAGTTCCTTTGCATACAGCTCCGGATAACCGCCTCCAAGCAGCATTGCATCACAATCCTCTGGAAGGCTGGTATCGTGAAGCGGTGAAAAATACTGTAATTTTGCACCGCATTTTTCGAGCATTCTTAGGTTATCTTCATAGTAAAAACAAAATGCTTCGTCCATGGCAACAGCTATGTTTACGGTATTATTTTGGTCTTGAAGCCTCATAGTCTCTGCATTTTTTAAGGTTTGACGCTTATCTTTATCTGCACTTCCACTGTCACCAATTTCATCTGCCGCTTCTGCTATATCTATAAACAAATCCATATCTATTGTCTTTTTTAGTCTGTCGGCAGTTTCATTGAGCCGCTTTTTAATATCTGAAATCTCATCCGGCATGACAAGCCCCAGATGTCTGCTTGAAAGCACGATATCCTTCTGTTCCGGGAAATATCCGACTACTTTTACTGAAAGCTCCTTCTCTATCAGAGGCTTTATGATGTCATAATAGCCCTTCGACATCCGATTGAGCAGAACCCCCTTAATCAAGTGGTGCGTGTCATACTGCAAAAAACCGGCTATAAGAGCAAGCACTGACTTTCCCATACCCTTTGCGTCCACCACGAGTATTATCGGAGTCTGCGTCACCTTTGCCAGATGATATGACGAACCCTGCTCATATATTCCGCCAAGCCCGTCATATAATCCCATCACGCCCTCAAGCACTGCAAAATCACCATCGGCTCTTTCATCTAAGAAAAGCTGCACTGTTGTCTTTTCGTCCGTAAAAAACGTATCGAGATTTTTGGATGATACGCCAAGCACCTTTTTGTGAAACATTGGGTCAATATAATCAGGTCCGCACTTATATGACAATACGTTTTTTCCGCTATCCTTTAATAGCTGCAGTAAAGCGCAGGTTATCATTGTTTTTCCACTGCCGCTTTTGGGTGCGGCTATCATAAAACGATTTATTTTCATGTTTTCTTCCTTTATTTCATCATATACCTTAAAAATATCAGCCTTTGATGCTTTATTTTCGATGTTTTAATATAGAGGTGCAACATAAAAAGCTCCTGTTAAAATTCAAACGAACATATCCACACCGGATTTTCTGCCTGCATCAGATGGTAATGTCCTATCTGCTTTGAGCGGCTGACCTGCAGCTGCACGATATCCTCATTTTTCACATCATATGCCGACAATATTTCCTTCATCTCACAAATTGTTTCCATGGAAATTGCATTTATCACTATACGGATATGTGGATTTTTTACTTTAAGAGCCTCTATTATTTCCTTTAGATTGCCACTGCTGCCTCCGATAAATGCGTGTGTCGGCACCGGAAGATTTTCCATTCCGTCAGGAGCCTTTGCTTTTATCACATGGATATTTTCAAGTCCATGCTTTTCTTTATTTTGTGTGATAAGCTGCACGGCATTTTCCTTCTGCTCGATGGCATAGACCTCCATATCATCGGAAAGTGATGCGGCCTCTACCGCTATGGAGCCGGTTCCGCTTCCCACATCATATAGCACTGAATCCGATTTCAAATGAAGCTTGCAGATGCTTACATGCCTTATTTCCTCTTTGGTCATCGGAACCTTTTCACGGATAAATGCTGCATCACTTAGCTGCGGTGTAACATTTTTTGCAACCGGATTGGGATTTTTTATCATGCAGATATACAGTCCCTCCCTTTTAAGCTTTGTGCACTCCTGCGGCGAAAGAACTGATATATTTTCATCCGGATAGGATAGCTGGTATCCTACAGTTACCGAGCTTTTTTGTAAACCATACCTTTCGTCACTGCTTAATAGGTGTCCAAGCATATTCACATCCTTTACACCTGACATCAGCATAAATGTTTTTGCATGGTAGCTAATCCGTGATGTGATATTAGAAAGCTTTACTCCGTGGATGCTGCAAATATATGCATCGCTGTAGGTTTCACCGACCGCTGCCGCCATATATGACACAGATGAAATTCCAGGAAAGATTGACACGTCCGCATTTAATTTTCCTTCCGCAATTTCATTTTTTATCGCCAGATACAGCTTTTTGCTTCCACTGTAAAAGCCTGTATCTCCCGAGAATAATATAAGAACATTACTGATTTTTGCAGTATCTGCACAAATTTCGTATAGATAAGGAATAATCTGTTCTGCAAGATAATACGGCTTTTTGTCTATCTTTGCACTGTATTTTTCTATCATGCGGCTTGCGCCAAGTATAATATCAGCGCTTTCTATTGCATCTGAAACAGCTTTTGTCATGCAAGCATCATTTCCCATTCCAATGCCGGCAAGCATGATATGAAGCCTGTTATATTTCCTGTCAATATATTCACAAACAGCTTCAAATGACATTCCATCATCCTGCACGCTTTGCCCCACAATATAGACCGGAATATTTTTATTTTTTGCGGCAGCTATTTTCTCAATAAAGCCCCCGGCCGCACCGCTTTTTTTGGTGACCAGGCATCTGATATCATACTGGTCAATAAGTGCCTCATTAAGCTGTGTGCTAAACGGTCCCTGCAATGCCAGAATGTGCTTTCCTGTAATATCATTTTGCATGCATAAGCTTATGCTCTCAAGCCCCGGAAGCACGCGCACATACAATCTTTCCCTAACATCTGAGGTTTTACAATACACTGACAGCTTCTTGCTTCCTGTTGTGAGCAGTATATTTCCGTCTGTATTGTTAAGTGCCTTTGCACATGCTTCATTATCCTCAAAATAGCGGATATTATCATAATCTGCTGATATATCCGTATCTCTTTTAAGACGCACATATTCGATATTTTCTGATATGCTGCTATCCGCCTGATTGTCTGTAACAGCATGTGCCTCGTTAAACGCATAAACTGCCTGCTTTATATTTTCGGTAACTATGGCTGCATACGGATGGGTTGCATCCACTATGAGCTTACATTTTTGTTCCGCAAAGAAGCTTCTCATGCCTTCGCTGTCCATACGCCCCATATGAACATGCGCGAACGGATTTTCATGCAGCACGATTTCACCGTACTCGGTTGCCACACAAACCGTATGCTCTATGCCTCTTTCACACAGATGCTCTGATAGCTTACGTCCCTCTGTTGTTCCTGCAAAAATCAGTATTTTACTCAATCTGATATCCTCTCCTTGTGACAAGCTTTCCGTCAATTATTTGTGTACCCTCATTGCCGATAAATACTGTCGTAAACATGTTGACCTGTGCACTGCGGAGCTCACCAAGGGTACAGACCGTATAGCTTGTTCCCTCACGTCCGATATTTTCGACATAGCCGCAGGCTCTATCCGGCTCTATCGCACGAAGCAGAATATCACAGGCTCTCATCAGATAATCCTTTCTCTTGTGACTTGACGGATTGTACAGTGCTATGACAAAATCACCCTCTGCAGCAGCCACAAGACGCTTTTCAATCTTATCCCACGGCGTGAGCAGGTCACTTAAGCTGATGGTACAAAAATCATGGTTTAATGGTGCTCCAAGCACTGCCGCACCACTGTTTGCCGCTGTAATGCCGGGTATTACCGAAAGCTCTACGTTATCGTATTCCTGCCCAATCTCATACATAAGAGAGGCCAGTCCGTATATTCCGGCATCGCCACTACATACAAGAGAGACTGTTTTGCCCTCAAGTGCCTTTTTAAAGCACAGGTGACATCTTTGTTTTTCCTGACGCATCGGAGTGGTCAAAAGCTCTTTTGTCTGGAATTTTTCTCCAAGCAGCTTTATATATAAGGTGTATCCCACTATGACATCACTCGCTTCCAGGGCGTCAATCGCCTGCTTTGTCATCATGCTTTCAAAGCCCGGTCCCATACCTACTATGTAAATTTTATTCATGTTAATCTCCATCTCTACTAATTTTATATAACCACGCAGCTATTTGCAATTATATTTAATGATATGAGGGTCAAAAGGTATTTTGCCCCTCATTTATGATTAATCAGGATACCTTGCTGCCGCAACCGTTACACTGTCATATTTATGTTTTTTATAAATAAGTTCTCCTGCTTCGTTACATTCCCTGCTGCATGCAAGCACTGCTGCACGCTCGCACACGTTGTCCACTCCAACATGCTCCCTGACAAACTGCGAGGCACTGAATTCTCCCTGCACCGCCATAAGCTCATCCGCGGTATAAGTGACAAATTCTATCCTGTTTCTTTCGCAAAATTCCTTTATTCCCGGTTCATCTTTTTTCACATCTATTGATGCGATCATGTCTATATCTGAAATATCTATTTGCAGCTTTAAAAGACTTTGTCTGATTGCCCTGTCAATATTTTCAAACGCTGTATTCCTTCTGCACCCGATACCAAGTACAAATTGTGTGGGTTTTAAGTAAATACTGCCATTTTTAGGGTCCTTTGCTTTTTCGCATGATACTACAATATCAACTCCGTAAACAGGTGGGAAATCCACTGTTTTTATTGCATCAGCACTCATATCAGCTTCATCTAAAAATGCCTTTATAAGGCTTCTGTGCTTAGCCGGGATGTGCTCCCAGTCGACCGACATCGTAACCACTTCCCCCGCCAATACCTTTGATGATACTCTGGCAATGCCATCTTTATTGACTATTGCAAGCCTGCATTTCTTTGCAAAAACATCAACTGCAAATTTATTATTGATATCAGTAGCGGTTGTTATAACAGGTGTTGCATTCATCAGTGCTGCTAATAATACCGCAAGCTCATTGGCACCTCCCACATGCCCTGAAAGAATCGGAATAACAAACTGCCCCAGCTCATCTATCACAATAACAGGACTGTCTTTAAGCTTGTTATTAACAGAAGAAGCTATAGCCCTCACTGCAATACCGCATGCCCCGATAAAAATCAGAGCCTTTTTTTCACTCATCTGTACAGCTGTCCAGTCTGATATATTTTGTGATATGTAGCCGGTATTTCTAAAATTTTCATCGGTGGAATTTTTAATATTCTCATCCGATAATCTCGAGCACTTGGTAAAAACCTCCACCTCATATTCACTTTTTTCAAGCTTATGAGCTATGTCACATGACAGCTCATAGCCCTTTTTTGTGAAACTTACAATGCAAATTTTCATATTTTCAGTTCCCATATATTTCCCATATTTATATATTCATGCCTTTTTTCAATCGTTATCCTTTGACTCTACTGAAGCCTTGCGATACTCTGTCGAAAAATCCGGTGCGTAAAGTCTTGATTTCTCGTAATGCCGGTGAGCTATGACATCCCCCACAAGCACAATCGCTGTCTTTGTGATATTGTGCTCTCTCGCAGTCTGCTCCAGTGTAGCGACAGTGCACACGTATGCCTCCTCCTGTGGCCAGGTTGCCTTGTATACAATTGCAGCAGGTGTATCTGCCGCGTATCCTCCCTCAATAAGGCTTTCAGTAAGCTTCTCTAAAAGCCCGGTGCTTAAGTAAATCGCCATGGAAGCGTGGTGTGCGGCAAAGCTTGCTATGCTCTCCTTAGGCGGCACCTTCGTGCGCCCCTCCATGCGTGTGATGATGAGCGACTGGGAAATACCGGGGAGCGTGTACTCAATGTTGAGCGATGCAGCAGCGCCAAAGCACGCGCTCACGCCCGGACAGCTCTCATATGGTATTAAAAGAGTATCAAGCTCATCCATCTGCTCGCGCACTGCGCCGTATATGCTTGGCTCTCCCGTGTGCAGGCGCACAGTCATTTTTCCGTCAGCCTCAGCAGCTTTCATGACTGCGATGACCTCATCCAGTGTCATTTTTGCACTGTTATATATTTCACAGTTCTCCCTTGCATAGTCCAAAAGCTCTGGATTAACAAGCGAGCCCGCATAAATTATCACATCTGCCTTTTGTAAAAGACGCCTTCCGCGTACTGTTATTAAATCCGCTGCGCCTGTTCCTGCGCCAACAAAGTAAACCATTTTTCTGCCTTTCTGCTTTTTGCAAGCTCACCAAATTCATTTGAATACATGATACAGTCTATCTCAAGTCTGCCCCTTGCCCTCTTATCCAGATAAAAGCATATGCGCTCCATCGCATAATCCATTACCTCATACAGCCTGCCGCTTTCATTAAGTGCCGCCAGGGCCTCCTCTGTCGTAAGGCTGTCCATAATGCGCTTTATGTATTCGGGCGCTACACCACACTTAAACGCAAATGCAGTCAAAAGCTCTATCCTGCAGTCTGCCTCCCTCGAATGAGTGTTCATGATGCCTCCTGCTACCTTTATGAGTTTTCCTATATGTCCTGTCAAAAGTATCCTCTTAAACCCCATATCTGCTGCCATATCAATTGTTTCACCGATAAAGTTGGAGCATTTGACACTCCTGTCCAGATCATAGCCATAGCTTTCCTTCATAAAGTCAAGACCGTAATTTCCCGGAGCAACCGCCACATAATCATACCCAAACGAATATCTCTGCCTAAGCTCCACCCTTATCGTATCAATAAGAGCCTGTGAGCTCATGGGCTCAACAATACCGCTTGTGCCGAGAATTGATATACCACCAACTATCCCAAGCCTTGGATTAAAGGTCCTTTCTGCAAGCTCCTTTCCCTTTGGAACCGAGATTGTGATGTCAAGTATCCCCTTAAAATCCAAAAGCTCACAGACCTCCCTTACCTCTTTTTCAATCATCTCACGCGGCACATGATTGATAGCCGCGTTTCCGACAGGCTGGTCTAATCCGGGTTTGGTGACTCTTCCCACTCCGTCACCACCGTCTATATTTATTATAACCAAATCCTGCCTTTTTTTGCATAAAGCAGATGTATCGGAATGCAAAATCCGTACAGAAGCATATATATAGGCTCCTGTGGTCACATCCGGGTCATCCCCTCCATCCTTTATCACAGCACAGCTTACCTCGTTTTCACTTCTTTTTATGTCGGTGATATCAGCCGTGTAAGCTATTCCATTAGGTGTCTGAATCGTTATTTTGTTTTTAGCCTTTCCGGTTAAAAGCATATATGCCGCCGCCTTTGATGCCGCCGCAGCACAGCTTCCTGTGGTAAATCCGTATCTCATAATCACTAAATTTCCTCATGCATCAGCCTCTATCAACCAGACTGTAAATCAACGCATTGCATATGGCAGCCGCAATATTGCTGCCACCCTTTCGTCCGACATTTACTATGTATGGCACTCCGGTCTCCATAATAAGCTCCTTGGCTGCTTCCACATTGACAAAGCCCACCGGCACACCGATTACAAATGCAGGCTCATATATTCCTTTTTCTATCATATCGTACAGCTCTATAAGCGCTGTCGGTGCATTTCCTATCGCAAAAATCACAGGCTTATCTATCCTTGATGCAAACTCCATGCTTACTGCAGCGCGCGTTGTCTTTTTCTCCTTTGCAATAAGAGCGACCTCATCATCAGCCATAAAGCAGTGCGCCTGTCCTCCGAATTTTGCCAGATATTTTTTATTTATGCCTGAAAGAGCCATATTGGTATCAGTCACTATATCAGCTCCCTCTGATATCAGCCTTTTTGCAATAGCAACGGCGTCCTTAGAGTATTTAAGCGTCTGTATATAATCAAAATCAGCACTCGTGTGTATGACTCTTTTTGTTATCATCTCCTGATCAGCAGGCAGCGTAATCTGCATTTCAGACAGCTCATGTGAAATTATCTCAAAGCTCCTCTTTTCAATCTCCATCGGCTCTAACTGTTTAATTTTTTTCAATACACTCACCTATCACTTTCAATAATCTTACATTTTCATCAAATGTCTTTACCGCCACACGAAAATACCCTTCCGAAAGCCCCACATAGTTGGAGCAGTTCCGTATCAGTATTCCCTTATTAAGCAGTATATCATATAATGGAAGCTTGCTGTAAAACAGTATGAAATCAGCATCACTTTTATATACCTTAAAGCCAAGCTTTTTTAGTCCATCTGACAGCAGCCTTCTTTGTCTGCTCACATACGATGCCGTTTCTTTAATATACTCTGATTCCATAATGCATGCCTCTCCTGCCATCTGTGCCAGGACAGACACGTTCCACTCCGGCAGATTCCTTTGAACCTTTTGTCTTATTGTATCACTTTTACTGAGCATATATCCAAGCCTTACTCCCGGAATAGCAAAAAGCTTGGTAAAGGCTCTTACAACAATCAGATTATCATAGTCACATAAAAGTGACAAAACAGAATAATTTTTTTCACAAAAGCCCATGAAGCATTCATCTGCCACTACATAAATATGCTTTTCTTTGCAATGCCCTATTATTTGCTTCATGAAAGTGCTGTCTGCAAGATACCCTGTCGGATTGTTTGGATTTGCGATAAAAAATATATCTGTATCATCTGTAAGCATATCCATTAAAGCATCCAGCCGTGCAGCAGGAGAAAAATCACTCTGCTCATCCAACAGGAAATATCCGATATCACAGCCGACTGCACGAAGCACATGCTCATAGCCGAAAAAGCCCGGGGCCAGAAGCACTGCTTTTTTTGGCTTTATGGCATGAGCTATCGCCATAAAAAGCTCTGAAGCTCCGTTTCCGGGAATTACATCCTCGCTTTGTATGCTGCAGCCTTGCTGTGTGAAATACTCTGATATCGATTTTTTAAGGCCACTGCATGCCATGTCGGGATATCTGTCTGCATACGACAGTGCATCACTCATAGACTCTTTAACAGAATGCGGTATGCCAAGAGGATTGATATTTACCGAAAAATCCATATTTACTTTATTGTTGTATATGTCACCGCCGTGGATGCTTTTCATTCAAGTCCTCCATCAATTCTTACATCAATTCTTCCATATTCAAAGCAATATCAAAACAAGACTCATAACCGCCACAGATAAAAGCTCACACAAAAACGCAGTAATATACATCAGCCTGTTTGCACGCTTTATATCATCGTACTCTATCTCACGCAGACCGTTTCCTATGTATTTTTTCTTCACAAGCTTCCCAAAATACACTGCATCACCCGCAAGCTGCACCCTTAAAGCTCCCGCACATACGGACTCTGTCTGGGCTGAGTTGGGGCTTGCGTGATTGAAACGATCTCTTTTAAAGATGCGGTATGCATTTTTTCCATCAAACTGCCTGCCACCGATAAATGCCGAAGCAATCATCAGATATGCACTGATTCTTGCCGGTATGAAATTGACCACATCATCAAGCCTTGCCGCAAATCTGCCAAAATACATATATTTATCATTTTTGTAGCCAAGCATGGAGTCCATCGTATTCACAGCCTTGTATACAAAGCCAAGCACCGGTCCTCCGATTGCCGTGTAAAGCATAGGTGCAATCACTCCGTCAGATGTATTTTCAGCTATCGTCTCAACTGCCGCCCTTGTGACGCCTGCTGCATCAAGCACAGATGTATCTCTGCCAACAATCATGGAAACAGCCCTTCTTCCTGCATCAACTCCATCTGTCCTTAGCGCATCGTACACCCTCATGCTCTCCACACGAAGACACTTTGTGGCAAGAATCTGCCACGTCATGACAGCCTCTGCTATTACCCCGGCATATAAATTTATACTGTATGCTGCCACAATAATAATTACCGACATTGCAAAAGTTGCAAAAATTACAGTAAAAGTAAGAAGCATGCCTCTTTTATATTTTATTAAATTTAATTTTTTTTCAGAGATATTATATCCGGCATCACAATTAAGCCTCTTATCGAGAAAAGAAATGAGTGAGCCGATAAGCCTGACCGGATGCGGTATAAAATGCGGATCTCCTATTAATAAATCAAGCACAAAGCCTGCTATAAATGCAAAAATATGATAACACATATGTTAGTCCTTCTTAAATAAATCATAGCGATATGGGCACTATTTCATTAAACACAATCTCATTGCCCTCAACCGCCACCTCACACGAGTAGCCACAGCCGTTTTTCACCTGGTAATCATAGTAATCCATATCACAGTAATGGCTCATTATCGCCATGATAGTCCCTCCATGCACAAAAAATACTATTTGTATCTCTTTATCAGGCATAGCCCTCTTAAGCTCTAATGCCTGTGTGAGTGCCCTCTCAAAGCCACATATACTTCTTTTGCAAAACTCTTTTCTGCTCTCTCCGTTTGGAAAGGCAAGTGTTCCACCGCTGTCAATCCACGCCTGATATGAGTCCCTGAAACGGATATCTGTGCTAAGTTCCTTATAGCTTTTTAGCTCCCATTCACCGAAATCCATCTCTGCAAACTCTTTTACGATATGAATTTTATTGTGCTGTGCGACCGGCAAAATAATCTCTGCCGTCTGTTTGCAGCGCCTCATTGGACTGGTAATAATTATCTGCTCCTTTAAGCTATTTTCCTCCAAAGCCTTGTATACACCATTATTTAGCGCATTTTTAAGCTCAAAAACCCCGACTTCATCGAGTGGCTCATCTGTCCTTCCCAGATATCTGTGCTCTCTGTTTGAGACAGTGCAGCCGTGTCTTATAAAAATACAGTTTATTTTATTTTCTGACCGATTCCACATATTACGCGAACTACCTCGTCTGCTTTTTTTGCAAGCAGTATCTCTGCTCTGCCTGTCTGCTCCCTGTACTCTCTCTCAAACGCATCAATAGGCACTATGCCGTTTCCAATCTCATCAGCAATGACTATTGTATCCTTATTTTTCTCTGCAAACTGCATAAATTTCAAAATATATTCCTGCAGTGGAAGATTTTTCTCAAGCACAGCCCTGATAAAATAATGGAATTTATCTATTATGAGTATACTCTCATCATCGACGGCAAAATCCCATGGCCAGTCCATGTTTGATGCATTATCATTGCAGGCATTATCTTTTAGAAAAAAGCAGTCGTACACATCATATTTTTCTGTTTTTTCTATCATATTTTCGATCACATAATCAAGCTTTCCCTGTGCCACTCCGCCTATCACAAGCTTCATATTTTCTCCAATTCCAAAGTTTAAAATTCATAGTACAACTTTTATCAAAATTCTTATCCGTACCATTCCTATATTCAAAACAAATATACTAAATAATAAAAGAGACACCACCCAAAGCCACTGCCATGGCGCACTCACATATACACACAAAATACCCTGCCGTATCGCCTGTGATGCCGCCAAGCTCCTTTTTTGTTTTCACATAATAATACCAAAAGCTAAGTGCTGCCGCAATAATCATAGCCACCGCATAAGGCAGTGACACAATGAGTAAAACAGCTATACACAGTGCAAGCTGGATGTATAGTGCTGCCCTCACGATCGTTCTGTGTGCAGTGTCTGCAAACATAAATAACAGTCCATCGCTTTTTGCCGATTTAAATGACACAACAGCTATCCCGCTTAAGCATCTTGCGATGAAAAAGCCTGCACAAAAAACAATAAATGCTTTATCATTCATTATCTGAGAAAAAGCTCCCATGAATAATAATCCGTAGGCTGCAAGCATTATAACGGCAAACGCTCCTATATGTGAATCCTTAAGTATTGCAAGCTTTTCCTCCCGCGATTTGTATGAATGAAACGCATCCATTGTATCCATAAAACCATCTATGTGAAAGCCTCCCGTAACCGCTATCGGAATGAGTGCGCCTATGCATACATAGCAGATATCCGCCACTCCAAAATGAAAGTATATATATCTCCAAAGCATAAGAAGCAGTCCAATCACAGCTCCTATCCACGGAAAGAATACAAGCATGTACTTCATGTCATCATCATTCCATTTGAATTGTGGCATAGGTATCTTTGAATACATGGAAAAAGATACTATGCACGACCTTATTAACTTCATAATACACTTAACCTCCACTCTGCTTCACTTAACCGTCACCGGAATGCCTGCAACCACCTCAACGACACGCTCTGCCATCGCAGCAAGCCCTCTGTTTACAATCCCCATTGCCTTTATGTAATTCATCGTCGATTCATCATAGCAGACTCCGTCTTCAAATACATTGTTTGTCACAATTACAAGCTCAGCAACATTTTCACTTAAGATACTTACCTCTTTTAACACCTTTTTACTCACACGGCTGATTTGAGCAGTATCATAATCCTTCATATTTTCAGGGGCATCCAAAGCCTCTTTCTCAGCTTCGGCAGCCTGTATACCGGAAGCATCTACAGGTGGAAACATCTCATTTGCCACAAGGTTTGACATACACTCAAGCAGTGCTGACCGCCCGGTTTTTAAACTGCTTTCTGATTGCAGCTTAGAAACCGCATTTTGGATATCCCGATGCTGTTCTATAGTAATAAAGCCTTTTCCGGCACGAAGTCTTCTGTGCCTGTCTATCTTCCGCTGTCCCTCATCATCAAATACCTGCATGGTGGCAATGTAATATTTTTCTTTGTATCCCTTTTCATTTGACACATGACAAATATACTTTTCTGCATATGCTGATTTGCCGCTGCCGCTGCCGCCTGTTATAAGTGTAATCATCTATACGTACCTCTTATACTGTGATACCGAGATATCGTCGAAGGTTGTCCGGCCTTTGTATACGCTAAGTGCCATATCCAAAAGCGCAAACATCATCACGGCACCTGTTCCCTCTCCAAGCGCAAGGGATGCTCTTATGACAGGCCTTACGGAAAGTGCCTCACACAAAAGCGCCACTGCAGGCTCCCTGCCCTCATGGGATGGAATGATAAAATCAGTAACTCCGGAAAGAAGCCTTCCTGCTGCCAACGCTGAAACCATGCTTATCACTCCGTCGAGCACAACAGGAATATGGTATAATGCACCGCCTATACACACTCCGACGAGTCCTGCAATATCGAGTCCTCCGACTGTCATAAGTATCTCAAAGGTGTCCTTATTATATAAATCATACTTTTCTATTGCGCTCTCAATTACACGGATTTTTCTCTCAAGCCCACTGTCGTTTAGGCCTGCTCCTCTTCCTGTCACTGTGGCCACATCGCACCTTAGCATGGCGGCTGCCATTGCCGCGCTTGTGGTGGTGTTTCCTATACCCATCTCGCCGGTTGCAATAATTCTGCAGCCGTCTGCCTTACACCCACGCACTATTTCTATACCTGCTGCAATCGCTTCAAGTGTCTCAGCCCTTGTCATGGCAGGCTCTTTTGCAAAGTTTCTCGTGCCCATGCGCACCTTTCTTTGAAGCAGCCCTTTAACACTCTCGTCGCTGTTTATGCCTATATCCACAGGAATTGTATCAGCCCCTACAGTCATTGCCATGCGTCCGACAGATGAAGCCTTCCCTGCCATGGATTTTGCAACTGCAAGTGTCACATCCTGTCCGGACTGGCTGATGCCCTCAGCGACCACACCATTATCCGCACACATAATTATGACCGCCTTTTTTGAAATATCTATATTTTCATCTCCCAAAACAGCGCCGATTTTGGCCGTTAAAAACTCAAAATCACCCATGCCGTCGAGCGGCTTTGCCACCGAATCCCAGTTTGAACGGATTTTTTTGTACATTTTTACATCAGGTGGCGTTATTTTTAATCTTTTTAATTCTTCAACTGTAAAATGGTCAGAAATAATATTGTTTTCAATCATATTTTGCCTCACGAAGCATGCCGTACACTGCATCCATATCCAGATACTCTCTAAGTGTATCCGCAAGCCTGTCATACTGTTTTTCTTTGAAGCCCTTATAGCTTAAAATAGCGCTGTCATTCACATCAATGCCCTTTTTATCGGCAATATAATCCACTATCACTCTGGCTGCCTCTGCAGTATCAAAAATGCCGTGGATGTACGAGCCATACACATTTCTGCCATCAGATATGACATTATTTAACTCATTTTTCCTGTCAGCACAAGCCCCCTGCTCATCTGAAGCTGTGCTATATGCGCTCTTACCCATATGTATCTCATAGCCCAGAAAGTGACAGCCTGAAAGCCTGCTCAATACACCATCTACATGTGCTATTTCACCGCTTGTCTGAAGTCGTGTCTTGCTGTCTTTTAGAACGGTATCTATAGGAAGAAGCTCCATGCCACGCATAAATCCTCCCTCCTCAACACCGTCGGGGTCGGCTATTGAAGCCCCAAGCATCTGATAGCCTCCGCATATTCCAAAAACAGGTATCTCACAGGAGAGTTTTTTGACAGCGGCCTCAAGTCCGTTTTGTCTCATCCACAAAAGATCCCCCATCGTATTCTTGCTTCCCGGCAGAAATACTATATCCGGATGACGCAGCTCATTTACTGTTGACACATACCGCACTGTTACCTCTGACATCTGCTCAAAGACATTGAAATCCGTGAAATTTGATATTCTCGGATATCTGATGACCGCTATATCAATAAGCCCATCTGTCTTTTTGTCAAAGCGCTCTGTCAGGCTATCCTCATCCTCAAGCTGTACATCCATATATGGCACCACTCCGGTAACAGGCACCCCGCCTCTCTCCTCAAGCATCTGTATCCCCGGGTCAAGGATCGTCTTGTCTCCACGAAATTTATTGATAATAAGCCCGCAGACACGATTCTTTTCCTCATCGGTTAAAAGCATAAGTGTGCCAAGCAGCTGCGCAAAAACGCCACCTCTGTCGATATCACCCACGAGCAGCACCGGTGCATCCACCATATGCGCAAGCCCCATGTTTACAATATCATTTTCCTTCAGATTTATCTCCGCCGGGCTTCCGGCGCCCTCAATCACTATGATATCAGCATACTCCTCAAGCTTTTTAAATGCCTTTTTTATATCCGGTATGAGAGTTTTCTTGTATGCAAAATACTCTCTCGCCGGCATGTTCTTAAGCACCCTTCCGTTTACAATAACCTGCGAGCCTATATTATTTGTAGGCTTTAAAAGAATAGGATTCATGCAGACCATAGGCTTAATGCCTGCTGCCTCAGCCTGCATCACCTGGGCCCGTCCCATCTCAAGTCCTTCGTCTGTTATATAAGAGTTGAGCGCCATGTTCTGTGATTTAAACGGTGCCACCCTGTATCCGTCCTGTCTGAAAATACGGCACAAGCCCGCGACAAGAAAGCTCTTGCCTGAATTGGACATTGTACCCTGTACCATAATTACCTTTGCCATATCTATACCTGCTGTCTGAATTTATGTGGTAGTCTGTTGCTTTATCATGAATATTAAACTGTAGTGTGAACAGTAACTTCCTTAAAGCTGTGCCAATTGTTCCTCAAGAAAAGGAATTTTTATAATTTTTCCTGTAGAGACTGCATACTCATAAAGTCTGCTGTTAAACTGCTCATACGTGCCAAACTCTGTTCTGTCACATACAACGCCCTCGCATGCATCAATAAGCTCCTTTGCCTTTTCAATAAGGGCATCGTCTACAGGCTCAAAGCTTCTTGCGCTGACAATCTCAGCAGAAAGCGCCTTTGCCGCAGGATAATCCAGATCATTTTCATAGATGATTCCTGTCGCAAACGGGATACCCTTTCGCTGTAAGCTCCTGAAGCTTTTTCTGCCCATGCCCCCTCCTGCTATGACAAATACCCTCGCCATTCCATCCGGTTTTTCCAGCTCTAAATCCTCTCCTGTTTCGTCAAAGCTTCCTGCCGTAATTCCAAAAAGCCCTGAAACATATTGGTCAGTAAATACCTCCCCGGGAGTTCCGTATCTGTCCACATATCTGCCATCTATACACATGATATGGTCTGACACACGCTTTGCCATATCAAGCTCATGGAGCGACATGATAACCGTAAGATTCTTCTGTCTTTTAAGCCTTTGGAGTATTGATAAAAACTCAAGCTTGTACTTTATATCAAGATATGAGGTAGGCTCGTCTAACACTATAATCTCCGGCTGCTGACATATAGCCCGTGACAGCATAACCCGCTGCCTTTGACCATCGCTTATCTTTGTAAAATCCTTATCTTTTATCTGTGATACATTGACCAGCTCCATCGCCTCATCCACAGCCTTTTTGTCCTCATCCGAAAGTACTCCGAACCGGCCTGTGTATGGATATCTGCCGGTCGCAACCACATCATAGCAGGTCATAAGCTCCGTCTTTAGCTTATCGGTGAGCACAACAGCCATTTTCTTTGCAAATTCATTGCCATTCATCGTCACTACATCACTTTTATCAAGATATATCGTACCACTCACAAGCGAAAGCTGTCTTGCAATACTTTTTAAAATAGTCGATTTACCGGCACCATTTGGCCCGATTAATGTGAGAATCTCTCCCCTTTTCAGGGAAAAATCAATATTTTCAATAAGCGGCCTGTTATCATATCCAACGGCCAGCTTTTGAGCAGTAAAATAATATTCCATCAGACATTTTTCTCCTTGCTGCGTCTTATCATGATAAACAGCACTACCGGTGCACCAAATACTGCCGTAACCGTGCTGATACTAAGCTCCGTAGGCGCAAACATCATCCTTGCAAGCAAATCACAAAACAGGCAGAACACCGCTCCCCCAAGGAAGCAGGCCGGTATCATATATATGGGCTTTGTGCTCTTTAGCATGCTTTTTACTATGTGTGGCACGGCTATTCCGACAAACGATATCGGTCCCGCAAATGCCACTATACATGCGGAAAGCAGGCTTGAAAGCAGAACCAGAAGCACCCGGATGCACTTTATGTTTACACCCAGATTTACGGCATATGACTCTCCGAGCTGATATGCCATAAGAGGCTTTGACATGAGAAAAACAAAGATAAATGTGATTCCCACCACCATGCTCATCACCCCGACGCTGTCCCAGGTCATGCCCGAAAAGCTTCCCCTTGACCAGTTATGCAGGTTTACTATATCGGAATCATCTGCAAATGTCACCACAAACTCAGTCACCGCAGAGCATATGTAGCCAATCATGACACCGCTCACCACAAGCATTGACATGCTGCTTACCTTTCTTGAAATGATAAGCACAAAGCCCATTGAAAGCATTGCTCCCAAAAACGCTGCTGCAATCATGGCCAGTGAGCTCACACGTATGGCATTTCCAAGTAAAAATACCATAACAAGTGCCACGACCATTTTGGCTCCCGATGATATGCCAAGTACAAAAGGTCCCGCGATTGGATTATGGAAAAACGTCTGCAAAAGATAGCCTGCAAGCGCTAACGCACCGCCCAGTATCATCGCTGCAATAGCTCTTGGCATGCGGATATCCCACACAATACGTCCTACCCTGTCTGAGTGATCATAAAGTGTTGCAAATGCAGCCTTAAATGATATGTGTACAGTTCCTATACACACATTCATGATAAGCAATACGATAATTAAGATTATAAGAATAATAAATGTTGTAAAACACCTTATTTTTTTTGTTTTTTCCATGTTGTAGCTCCGCTTTTTATCTTTTTGTGCTATTGATTTTACTGCATTCTGTCATATCCGGTAACAATTCAGCCCACCACATACATTCCACAAATCACAGTTACCTGAGCTTAAACAGATATTTCATGCCGCTGTCGGGTACACCTGTAATCATCGAATGCATATCATTAATCATATATCCGATGGACATAGACTGCTGATACATATCGTTCGTGGTGCAAAATACATTTCCGTCTTTGACTGCCCTAAAATCAGCAAGCACCGGGCACTTGTCCAAAAGCTCAGCTATATTCTTCACCCCGCCGTCTATCGCACTGTTATATATCAGATAGTCAGCATCTATTGCTCCATTGTAGAAATCCTCTAGCTGCATATTCATGGTTGACCTGCCTGTATCGTCGTCATTTGATGCATCAAAAATATATTTTCCGCCGGCAAGCGAAATCATCTTTGGCACATAATCTGTGCTTTTGCGCACCTGAACCTGTCCATTGGATGTGATATAGAAAAATGCAACTGTCGGTCTGCTATCATCATTTGCAGCAGTATCACTTTTTATAGAGGTATCACTTTTTGTGGCATCATCCGTATCGGTACCATCTGTCTTTGCAATGCGATTTACAATATCCACCTGCTCATTAAAGAGCTCATCGGCCTTTTCATCCCTGTCTGTGAGTGCTCCGAAAAACTTCACCCACTCTACTCTGCCGAGCGGCTCCTCTTCATAGCTTGAGTACTCGATTATTGAAGGGATATCAAAGCTTTTAAACTTTTCCGTTACCTGCGGCGAATGGGTAATCATAGTATTTTCTATGGCAAGCGAACAGTTTTCTGACACCAAAAGCTCATAATCGGGCTTTGAATATTTGCCGGCATATAGCATTCTGCCACTTTCAAGAGCCTTTCTTGCACTGTCAATGTACCAGCCATCACTGTCAAGCCCCGAAAATTTAATAGTGTCCACTGCATCAAGCTTGTCAAACATATCCATCACCCCTGATGCGACCAGATACAAATCACTTACAGGCTCCTTCAATACAATGATATCCTTGTCAATATCCTTTGGAGTCTTTCTGCCCTTTGGCACGGTAAGTATTTGGGTACCGTCCTTTGTAGTAAGTATCTTGTATCCACCCTCATAATAGTCAACAGAAAAATTCTTTGCATATAAAAGCTTCATACTGCTCTTATATATAAGACCGTTTTGTGCTTCTGCCTCAGCCTTCGATTCGGTATTCCCTGAATCGGAAGAAGGACTGTCACAGCCTGACAGCCAGAACAGTCCTATAATTGATATCAATATATATATAATTATCTTTTTTCTTCCATGCATAGCTTAATTATTCTCCATCCTCACCAAGCACCTCTGTAGCAGAATCTGAATGGAAGGTGAGTGTGTACTCAACCTCGTGCGGCTTGCTCATAGCAACTGTATCTCCGATAACCTGCATAGGTGTATCAAGCTTAACCGGAATTTCAAATACAGAATTGCCGTCTGTATTTACCGGCATGTATTTCTGTCCGTCAACTATCATATAGTCATAGTTTGGACTGCTCCACTGCACTGTTGCGGTAGCGGCTCCACCGCTTATAGTCACCTCAGCCGGTGATGCAATGCTCGCCTTACCGCTTCCGCCCTCGAAATCGAGATTGATATTGTATGTTCCGTCAGGAAGCTCTTTTCCTGCACTCTCAGATACGCTTGCATCTGCGTCCGCAGGTGTGGCATTTGAAACCTTTACCTTGTGGTCATACCATTTGCCCTTTGTACCGATAAGTGCAAGGTCAAATTCCTCATCCAAAACAGGAACCGGTATATCAAACGCATTGACCTCCTCAGTTGTGCCATCGCCACAATCGACAGTCTCAACAGTTGGCTCTAAAAGCTCAGCCTTGTCCTTTGAGGCATCCTTTGCTGTTCCCAAAAAGAGATTTACAATGTGTGTGGATGTAAGAGCAACATGTATTGTTGCCTTGCCATCCTTCACGGTGAGTGTACCTTTGTTGTCATATGCATCATTCACATGAAACATTGAGCTGTCTGTAGTAAACTCTGCTGTATATGTACCATCTGAAAGTGCTATCTTTTCTGTTTTTTCAGCCTTTTTTGTGCTCTCTGTCGCGTCCTGCACTGCTTTTTTGCTTTCTGTTTCAGCTTTTGCATTCTTATTACCGCAGGCTGCCAAGCTCATGGCACAAACCAGTGTCATTGCAACGATATAAGTAAACTTGTTTCTGAATAATTTTCTCATGTCTGATATACTGCTCCTGTTATTTTATAGCTTCCCCACTATACATTTAAGTAACTGCTACTTGCTCATGGCAGCCGCTGTATGCTCAACATAAAGCTTCTGGATACCCTCAATCTCACCAAGTCCGTTAATCTGTGTATCGATTTTATCGAACTTTCCTGATGCCTTAAACTGTGAAAGCCATGAATCATCATCACTTCCCGCCATATCATTGTTGGCATGGTCTCCTGCAACAACCATAAGCGGACGAAGAATGACATTCTTGTAACCAGCGGCTGACACCTTCTCAATGACAGACTCACATGATGTATCCTCCGGCTCACCCTCTACAGTTCCGATAAATACGTTATCATAACCCAAAGATGTCATCTGGCTCTGCATCTGGCTGTATGAAATCTTTGCTGTATGGCTTGTTCCATGTCCCATAAATACAAATGCTGTGCCCTCTTCCTTTGCAGCATCAAGGCTGTCATAGCCTGCCTTTTCTACAGCTTCCTCTGTGAGAATTTCTGCAACAGCCTTTTTATCCTCATTTACAACTGTTGCATCACTTCCAACCTCACCGAGGAGTGGCTCTGTAATCTTTACAGACTCAAATTTATCCTTATACTTTTCTACAGCCTCTGAAAGCTCATCATACTCTGCGCCATGCATCAGGTGAGTAGGCTGTACCACCAGATTCTTTACACCATTTTTGACTGCACGCTCAAGTGCCTGATCCATATTGTCAATCTTCTCGTCATCTCTTGCCTGTACATGATTGATGATAATCTGTGCTGTGAAGGCTCTTCTGACTGACCAGTCAGGATTTGCAGCCGCTATTGCATCCTCCACACCCTTGATATCAGCCACACGGCTGTCGTTGAAGGATGTACCAAAGCTTACTACAAGAATCTCGTTCTCGCCGATATCATCCTGGTTTCTCGGATCATCCTTTGAAGCATCGCCTGTATCTCTGCCGAAATAGTCAGGATCAGCATTTTCTCCCTCTACAAGCTCCTTCTGCGCGTCTGTGAGCTTGTCCCAGGCCTCCTTAGCCTCCTTGCACTGCTTGTCTGTATCATCTGTTCTCTCCTGCACGTAGATTGCATCGATTAAATCTGCCACATGCATTGCTGCCTCCTGATCTGCGTTTGCGCTTGTCTCACTCTCTGAAGTCTTAGATGCCTGTGTATCATTCTTTGCATCATCTGCCTTGCTGCCACAACCGGTCACTGCTGTCATAGCCATAACTGCTGCCATCAGTACTACTACTAATTTCTTTTTCATGTTTTCTCCTTTTCATTCTCCTTGCAGCTATTAAGCTGCACATGTTTTAAATATGTAAGACGAAAACATTTAAAGCGTCAAAAATAAAAGCTCTTTGTACTATTATGTCAAAGAGCTATACATGTCAAAATCCTTCTAACCCAGACTATACGGCTATCATAACCTTGTCTGTAATTATAATTATTTCATCACGTACAGCCAGTTACTCGTGGCTTGAAACACTATTGTTTCCGTACAACACAAAGGCAGGTCTCCCGGCTTATATATCATTGCTTCGGCCGTCTTCCCGGTTGCCCAGTGACCTATCGGCCGTCACTCCTTAATTACGGTGACGAGTTCGTACAGGATTTGCACCTGTTTCCCTTTTCACCGGAGCCAGCTTCACATCGCCTGTCATAAATCAGATTCAAATGCTTGTCTGCTCCGACACCTTTATGCTACATATTCAGTTTCTTCGTGCGTTGCTTACGCAATCGCCTGAATTATTATATTACAACCTGTAACATTATTCAACAGATTTTTAACTTTTAAAACCGGCACCTGCTATGTATTACAAGCCTTCTTATTTGTTATCCCATCAAAAACTGTGCCATGACATAATTTGCCACATCTCTCCCTCTTTCACTCAGATATATGTGACCACCCTTTGCCACAAGCAGCTCCTGACTCTTTAAGCTGTCCATCGTATCCTTATAGATTGCATCGACGGAAATACCAAAAGCCTTCTCGAAATTTTCTCTGGTGACTCCCTCATTCATCCGAAGCCCCAGAAACATAAATTCCTCCATCTGTCCCTTTTTATCTATAACATCTGCCGATACATGCAGATTACTCTTAAAGATTTCCTCTCCGACATCGTGAATATTTCTGCAGCCGGACAGATAATCGTCAATATCCGAGGTATTTGTATATCTGACATTTTCTATAAGAGAAGCTGCCCCTATTCCGAGTCCAAGGTAATTTTCCCTTGTCCAATATCCGATATTGTGTCTGCATTCCATACCCTTTTTGGCATAGTTTGATATCTCGTACTGTCGGTATCCGGCTTCCTTAAGCACCTCACGGCCGGCCATTTCCATATCATAAAGCTCATCTTCATTAGGCAGGAACTCAGTTCTCATCCCCGCTTCCTGACGAACCATATCAAACTTGTATTTCTCATAAAACGGTGTACCCTTTTCGACTATAAGTGAATACGCTGAAATATGGTCAGGCTGAAGCCTTGTTATTTTGTTGACGGTTTTTAAATAATGCTCTTTTTTCTGCTGTGGAAGACCATACATCAGGTCTACATTTATATTTTTAAAGCCGACATTTCTGGCAACCTCGTAGTTGGTCACAAACTGCTCAAAGGTATGTATACGTCCAAGCAGCTTAAGCTCATCTGCGTTAGCAGACTGAAGCCCGATAGAAAGTCTGTTGATACCTGCATCCCTGTAGCAAAGAAGCTTATCTCTTGATAGTGTGCCCGGATTGCACTCTATGGAAATCTCCGCATCCTCAGCCACATTGAAGCATTCAAATATTCCCTCCATCAAAGCTGCCGTCCATTCCTCGTTCAGCCAGCTCGGCGTACCGCCGCCGATATAAACCGTTGACACCTGATAATCCCTCATCAAAGGGCCATAAAATATCATCTCAGCCATAAGTCCCTTGACATAGCGAAGCTGAGTTGCATCATCAGCCGGGAATGACAGGAAATCACAATATTCACATTTTTTAACACAAAAAGGTGTATGAATATAAATTTCCAGATTTTTCATACTATCCATTTCTCCTATACTTATGCTCAAATGCCCTGTCCATGTCCGGCTCGAACACATATCCCCACCGGATTATTCCTCATCAAGCTTAAGAACACTCATAAACGCCTCCTGCGGTATCTCAACATTACCGACCTGACGCATTCTCTTCTTTCCTTCCTTCTGCTTCTCAAGCAGCTTCTTCTTACGTGAAATATCACCGCCATAGCACTTTGCAAGCACATCCTTGCGCATTGCCTTGACAGTCTCTCTTGCTATGATTTTGCCACCGACTGCTGCCTGAATCGGTATCTCAAACAGATGCCTTGGTATCTCACCTTTAAGCTTCTCGCACATCTTACGGCCTCTTTCGTATGCACTCTCCTTGAATACGATAAATGAAAGTGCATCGACCATCTCCTTATTGATTAAGATATCAAGCTTGACAAGCTCTGAGCGCTCATAATCCTTCATCTCATAGTCAAACGAAGCATATCCCCTAGAGCGTGACTTTAAAGCATCAAAGAAATCGTAGATAATCTCATTTAAAGGCAGGTCATATTTTATAAGAGCTCGTGTCTTTTCTATATACTCCATGCTGATGTAGACTCCTCGTCTCTCCTGACAAAGCTTCATAATCGCACCGACATAGTCGCTAGTGACCATAATCTCTGCAGACACGTACGGCTCCTCCATATACTCAATCTCTGACGGATCCGGCATATTTGAAGGATTGGTCAGATCTATCACCTCACCGCTTGTCTTGTGAATCTTGTAAATAACACTAGGTGCAGTGGTAACGAGGTCCAGGTCAAACTCTCTCTCCAATCTCTCCTGAATGATTTCCAGATGTAAAAGTCCAAGGAAACCGCATCTGAAGCCAAAGCCAAGTGCCAGTGAGGTCTCAGGCTCAAATTGTAATGAAGCGTCATTGACCTGCAGCTTTTCAAGCGCATCCCTTAAATCAGGATACTTTGCACTGTCCGCAGGATACAGACCACAGTAAACCATAGGATTGACCTTCTTATAGCCCGGAAGCGCCTCATCACAAGGTCTGTCAACGAGTGTGACTGTATCACCCACTCGTGTATCCCGGACATTTTTGATACTGGCTGCAATATATCCAACCATGCCTGCCGACAGCTCGTCACATGGTATAAACTGACCTGCGCCAAAATATCCTACCTCTGTAACTACATCAGATGCACCTGTGGCCATCATCTTTATTGTGTCTCCTACCTTTACAGAGCCCTCTCTCAGGCGGCAGAAAATGATAACGCCCTTGTAGGAATCATAGGTTGCATCAAATATAAGTGCCTTAAGCGGAGCATCCTTATCCCCTGTAGGTGCAGGAATCTTTTTAACAATCTGCTCAAGCACATCCTCTATATTGAGTCCTGTCTTTGCAGAAATACGCGGTGCATCCATAGCTTCAATACCGATAACATCCTCTATCTCCTGTGCCACCTCATCCGGGCGCGCACTCGGCAGATCCACCTTATTAATAACAGGAAATACATCCAGATCATGATCCAGTGCAAGGTAAACATTTGCAAGCGTCTGCGCCTCAACGCCCTGGGCTGCATCCACTACAAGTATGGCTCCGTCGCACGCTGCAAGGCTCCTTGATACCTCATAATTAAAATCCACGTGTCCGGGTGTATCTATCAGGTTAAAAATATACTCTTCTCCGTCCTTTGCAGTGTATATAATACGTACTGCCTGAGACTTGATCGTGATACCACGCTCTCTCTCAAGATCCATGTTGTCAAGCACCTGAGCCTGCATCTCCCTGCTGGTAAGTGTGCCTGTTTTTTCTATAATTCTGTCCGCAAGTGTAGATTTACCGTGATCAATATGGGCAATAATACAAAAATTGCGGATTTTGCTCTGATCTATTGACATATGTCCTCCTAATACTTTCAATAACTCATCAAAGTTTATCAGATTTGTGAAATAAAGTCTATATTATTTTAACACTTTATCGAGTATATCTGCAAGAGGTTCCATGGCATTGTACGCTTCCTCCACGGTGTTTGTCTGCGCTCCGACCTCCACGAGCAGTGATCTGGGACACAGATGCATATTGTACCTGTAGCCCTTTAAGTAAATGCGCCTTGCAAACCCCGGATAATACTCATCTGCCATAAGCTGAAGCTGGAATGAAAATGCCAGATTGTCTCCCAGATACTGATTGGGCAGACTGTCAATTGCGCCTCTTGCAGCAGTACGGCACAGCCCGTTAAAAAACATAATCTGTGCCATCGGCTTTCCGTCTATTGTCGTAGCAAGTCTTGTAGTCTCAGCCACCCCATCCCTGTGCAGATCTATAACAACCTTTATTGACGGGTTATCATTTATTATTTTCGTAATTTCCGGAAGAGAGTTTGAGTACGCGTGATCACGGTCATTTACATCATATTGTCCCTTGTGATGAAGTACCTTGTAGCCGTATTTATTTGTCAAAAGCTCACTAAGCCTGTCACCGATTCCTACTACCGTAGCACTCTGTGAATTGTCCGAAGAATCGCAGTAACCCTCCTGTGAATGTGTATGATATATGAGTATGTCCGGCCCGTCTGCCGACCTCTCTATGGACATGTCACGTCCTAACAGATTACTTTCACACAATTCGTCTGCTCCAATGTATGTGGTCTTGTCCACCTGATAATAATTCTTTATCAGATTTTCAAAGCTCATATCCACCTGTGGCATATCCGGCTTGTTCTCCTTGGAAATATTTTGTGCTTCCCCTGCTGCCTTTACAGCTTCATCGACCGATGCAAGCTGGTCCGTGTCAGACATCATACTATTCTTTGCACTGGCATTCTCATTTTCCATTGCAGCAAGCTCTTCGTAAGTAAATATGCTTCCGGCTGTATCCTCATCCTCCAATATATGCTCATCATCGTTTTCTTTATGGACGCATTTTGAACCTGAATATGTAAGTTCCGGAAGCTTTTGTTCCAGGAACCTTTTTCCAACACCGTCTCCACCGAAAATCAGACACAGAATATATATTAAAGCAACAAGCATAATTAATCTCTTCTTCATGACACGTCTCCAATCCAAAAATGATAGTTACCATTTCAATTAATACTATGCTCGCCTGCGCCTCATTATTCGTCACCATACTCATCATTCGAAAATGCCATATTTATGCCCTCAGATATCAGACCGCTAAGCTTCTTTACCTTTTCATCTATATCCTTTGGTGTCACAAACATCCCGTTTAATTTTGGTGATAACATTTTTTTAGTATTATCCCTGCTTGCATTTACCGCATCCGAAACAATGGTGACAGCATCTATAACAGTCGGTATACCGATTGATATGACGGGAACGCCAAGATTTTCACGGTTTATGCCCTCTCTATGGTTTCCGACACCGCTGCCTGGCACAATCCCCGTATCCGTAAGCTGGATTGTACAGCCAAGCCTTTTCGTACTTCTCGCCGCAAGAGCATCAATCGTCACCACAAAATCAGGCTTTGTCTCTTTTACAACACCCTTTATTATCTCAAGACACTCCATCCCTGTCTGAGCCATCACTCCGGGAACAAGACCACATACGCTGTTCACGTTTTCATTGCCAAAGGCATACCTTCCGTATTCCTTTACTATATGCCTTGTGATAAACAGATTGTCAACTGTTCTCGGTCCTAAAGCATCCGGCGTTACATTTCTGTTGCCAAGTCCCACCACAATGGCATGGTATATCTTTTTATCACATACACTTTTAACAAATTCTCTAAGCACTCTCGAAAGCTCCTTTGCAGCCCTGGCAAGACATTCCTCATCCTCTTCATTAATCTGACCCGCTTCGATTGTTACGTATCTGCCCTTCGGTCTTCCGGTAGCCTTAACCGCATTCTCTGTATCAATCGTCACAACACTTACAACAATGCCGTTTTCAAGCTTTTTCTCACTGTATTTCACCCCTCTCATGTCAGAATTTGCTTTCTTAAGACTCTCCTGCGTCTCAACCGCCAGATCAGTTCTGATTGGACATCCTATTTCAGACAAATCAATGCACCTCCACTGTATACTATTCAAAAAAACAGATATATGTTAATTTTTTGCAATTTTTTTTTAAATATGTATTGACATGGCCTTAAGGTTGACATATTATATTCTAGTATGTTTGTGCCAAAGCGTCCGTGTCTGTTTTGGCATACATTAGATTAAATATTTGGAGGTGTACAAGTTGGCTAACATTAAATCAGCAAAGAAAAGAATTTTAGTAACAGAGACAAAAGCTGCAAGAAATAAAGCAATCAAATCAGGAGTTAAGACAGCAATCAAGAAGGTTGAGGCTGCTGTAGCTACAAATGATAAGGCTGCTGCTGAGGCTGCATTAAAGGATGCAACTTCTGCTATCGCAAGCGCTGGTTCAAAGGGTATCTTCCACAAGAACAACGTAGCAAGAAAAGTTTCTCGTTTAACAAAGCTTGTTAACGGATTAGCTTAATACTTTATAGCAATAAATATAAACCCCATCGGTGCCGTCATACCGATGGGGTTTATTTTATTTCATTCTGTGTCCTTATCTGTCATATCAGCAGAATACTTCACTATAAAAAGCTCTACTGCCATCTGATCATTCATCCGGCCTGTCTTCACAGCCTCCTCATAGGCCACTCCGTCCTGCACTGCACGCTTTAAATCATCAAGCGAATATGCCCTGCACTGTGCCTGATATTTTCGTACAGCCCACTCCGGGCATCCGGCCTTTGATGCGATATCCTTGTTGCCAAAGCCTTTATTGACCATGGCCTTTACTGTCATCAATATGTTGAACTGGCGTGAAATCAGATACATTATACGCATTGGCGGCTCCTTTAGAGCCAGAAGATCATAATACAGATCAAGCGCATGCTTCTTCTTGTGCGAGGCTATCGCATCAACCATCTCAAACACCTTATTTTGTGTCTGCTCAGTTGTGACCGCCTCAACATCCGACAGCTCAATCACATCTTTATCCATACAATAGCAAATAAGCTTTTCCAGCTCTTTATCTATATTTTCCATATCGGTACCGGTTTTGGCTATAAACTGATTGTAAGCAGCCTGACTCATGCCTTTTCCCTCTTTTTTAATGCGCATGCCAATCCATCTGGCAAGTGTATCATCCGTCTGTTCCTTAAACTCTACCGGATTACCGCATTTCGAGGCTGCCTTATAGAGCTTTGAACGCTTATCGACACTTTCCTCAACAAATATAAAATGAGTGCTTTCAGGAGAATCCTTCAGATATTCACCAAGCTCATCACCTGCTTTCGAAAAAATCCCTGCATCCTCTATAAGAATAACTCTACTATCCGCAAAAAAGGGCAGTGTTTCAGCAAGATCTATGATTTCCTTCTGATTGATTCCATCGCCCTCGAACGAAGAAAAATTCATGCTGTCACCATCATTTACCATTGCTTTTATAAGCTTATCCCTATACTGCTTTATGAGATATCTTTCTTGACCATACAAAAGATAAGCCTTTTTAAAATCCATATTCTTTATATCATTATCTATTGTTTTCATATATAGCACTCTCTTTATATTTAATCTGTCCGCTTTCCATTGTATAGAAAATGCGGCTGCCTGCAGCTTCAATCCTGTTAACCGCTTCATCAGCCGGATGCCCGTAGCGGTTTTCTTTAGCACATGAAACTGCTGTCCATTTTGGATTAATTGCCTCAAGCCACTGTGTACTGCTCGAATACTTAGAACCATGATGATCTGCTTTGTAAAAATCCGCTTTCAGCCCGTCTCCATACTCACTCACAAGCTTTTGCTCTATTTCAGAGGGAATATCTCCGGCAAAAATGCCGCTGAAATCACCGTCTGTAAGCTTAAACGACAGACACATATCATTTCTGTCCTCATAAAAATCATCATTTCCCGGATATAGACACACTATGCTTTCCTGTTTATCAGCTTGATTGTCATCATTTACATGTGTCATCTCAATCACGTCTCCTGCCGACAAAAAAATGACATCCACTCCAAATGTATGTGCTTTTTTAATCAGCTCAGCCATAGCCTCATCCGTCCTGGCTGTTTCTGCCACCACAATATGCTCTATTTGATAGCCGGATTCAAGCACTTCTGCAAGCCCGCTTATATGATCGTTGTCAGCATGCGACACAAACCAGTACGATATGTGAGAAACACCATTATATTTCAAAAAAGGAAGAATGATATTTTGACCAACCTGCTTTTTGTCCGTGCTGCCACCGTCTATAAAAATCTCGCAACCCGAATCAAACCTGTAAAATATGCCATCTCCCTGTCCTACATCAAGTACATCAAGCTCTTTTGTGTGTGACGGCTTTATTACAAGAACACACATTAAAAAAACAGTGCATACGACTCTCCTTATTCTTAATTTTACCATATATTCCTGTTTTTTATCATCTTTTTTTCGTTTTAATACCTTAACACTTATTATAAAAATCATAAACCCTGTATAAAACACAAAAAGCTTCCACAATGGCAGACTGCCTGTAATAATGTCTGCACCTGGAAGAGTGATAACAAACCGACATAAAAACTCATACAATCTTAACACAAAAAAAGCGGGCAGCACCAGTATTTTTCCAGGAATCGCAGCAATACAGCCGGCTGCCGAGGCAAAAAGCCCCGAAATAAAAATAACCGGCAAAAGCGGAATGACCAGAAGATTGACAAAAACCGCATAGAGTGGAATCTCATAATAATTCATGGCAACAACCGGCAGCATTGGAAGCTGTATCGCCACCGAACTCCAAAATTTGTCCGATAATTTAAGCCATCTGCTCTTATCCTTTTCCCTGACATCTGAAATCATAAAAGGAACTACAATACCTATACCAAGAATTGCCACAACTGAAAAGATAAAACCGGTATACCCTATAGTAAACGGATTATCCCACAATATCACCATAACCATAAACCCAAGCGAATTGAGCATGTCACCGGTACGTCCGAAAAAAGCCGCAAGCATAGTGAGAATAAACATTCCGACCGCGCGCTTTGTAGACACAGCATTTCCTGTCATTACAGCATAGCTTAATATAAGAGGTGTCACAAAAAGAAATGAAGCAAAAAAGCCTGCTCCTTTTCTCCTTAGAAGCCTGTAAAAAGCCACACCGACTATTGATATATGGAGTCCGGAAATAGCAAGAATATGCGATATTCCTGTCACCTGATATAAATCCTTTATATCCTCGTCAAGAAATGCCTTATCGCCCAACAGCATCGAAGAAAGTACTCCTGCCGTCTTCCCATCCGTCACATCAATAAGTGCCTCTGACATATTGTCTCTAAGCCTTTGAAGTCCATGGTAAAACCATGCATATTCCGGTAGCTTAGCCTTAATTTTTCCGGTTTTCAGGCCAAAGTCTATTCCCTGTGAGCTGTAAAAAGCCTTTCTGTCAAATTCACCCTCATTTGTCGCACTGCTAAAAAGCTTCACATTTCCATCTGCTCTCACATAATCTCCAAGCTTTGCCGCTTCCTCATCGCAATACAAAATAACACTGCCACACACAGAGAACTCACTATCAGGTGACATTTTCCCTGCAACTGTACAGTCTGACAGATAAAACCTGTATGAGCCGTTCTTATATTCAGTTTTTGTAATCTTTCCCCAGACAACGACAGCCTTATCATCTGTCATATACTGCATATAACTGTCACGAAAGTCAGACTTCACACTGTATCTAGCCTGTGCTGTAAAAAAAAGCATAATCGACATAAAGACAAAGCACCCAAGCCTTCTCCTGTATGTATTTACTTTTTCCCTGACTGTGAAGCATTCACAAAAAATGATGCATACACATGTCACAAAAAGCCCATATCCGTATAGCCTGCCAAACTCCTTTGCAACAATTCCCGCAGTATAGACCAATGCAAACATAAACATTGGTCTTTTACTAATCTTCTTTTCCTCCCGAGCTTAATTTAATGCTTATTCTGTGGATTCTTCTTCATCCACTATATCCTTGTTAAATTCATACATGTTATTCAACTTATAATTGTATAGCAGTGTGCCGTCATTCTCTCCGTCCACCGAAATCTGCACCTTATCAACCGAAGGCAGTGATGTGAGCGAATTGACCAGAGAATACAGCACGACATCCTCTGTCAGCTTATTATCAATTGTATTTCTGAAGGATGAATCAAAATTAAGATAACATATTCCATCAGATACCGAAATATTGATAAGCTTAGTGGTATTTGGAAGCGTAGCCTGAAGCTTTGACCCTCTCGGTCCCTCAATAAGCTGTTCAACAACCAGCTTCTCCAGCGAAATATTTGAGCTGTAATGTATAACACGGGTCTGTTCTTTAAGCCCGGTGCCCTCTTTATCCGCAAAAAAAAGCGTCAGAGTCTCCTTGACACTGGAATTAATCTGCTCTCCCGGATTCTCCACAAAATCATCCGCATTCATACTGCCTATCACTTCTCCGTCAGAATTCATAAGCGGAGCCTTGTCAACGGTAAACATCACATAGGTTATCTGCTTAAGCTGCGTCAGCGTCCTTACAACAGAGGCCCTCATAAGTACCTCCTCTGCCGCCGTCATATCATAATATGATTTAGAAAAGTCAATAGTGCATGAATACGCGTTTTCTTCATGCTTTTTTATCTCAACATCATCCGGAATAGTCTTGCGAAGCTTTGAATCATCAGGCTTTGATGAAAGCTTGTCCAGCAATTCATCAACCTGTTTATCAACACTTTCATCACTGCCTTTCAGCTCATACTTCTCAGGCACGGTGGCTGTAGCATCTATATTCAGATAAAAAATGTCTAATGTATTGCCATCATCCTTTTTTTCACAGCCTGTAAAGGAGAACATCATGATGCATACAACTATAAGTGCTATTATTTTTTTCATGAAAAACCTCCTATGCAATATAGTTAAGCGGTATACGCACATCAAAGGTGGTACCTTCCCCAAGCACACTGTGAGCCTTTATTGCACCTCTGTGCATCAAAATTGAGCTTCTGGTAATGGCTAAACCAAGCCCGGTTCCTCCAATTTCCCTGGAGTGCGATTTGTCAACCCGGTAAAATCTCTCATAAATGTGCTCAAGGGATTCCTCAGGGATTCCAATTCCATTGTCCTCAACCTTTAAATAAAAATACTGGTGATTAGCATTTAAGGACACATGTACCCATCCGCCACTCTCATTATCATTATACTTTATGGCATTTTCAATCAGGTTGGTAAACGCTAACGTCAGCTTCACCTCATCAATCTCCGCCGTAACAGGTCTGAAACTCTCCAATACAAGCTCAACCTGCTGCTTATCAGCAATCGGCTGCAGTCTTTTAAGAATCTGTTCAAGCAGATCATTGATGTTTACGCTTGTAATGTTAAGATCTGCCGCTGACTTATCCATCTTTACAAGCGAAAGCAGATCGTTGATGATCTTTGTCTCCCTGTCAATCTCGTTTGTGATATCTCCCATAAACTCTCTGTACATCTCAACAGGAGCCTCATCACCCATACAGTTTATAGAATCAGCAAGCACCTTCATTGATGTAAGAGGAGTCTTTAACTCATGCGAGACATTCGATACAAATTCCTGTCTGGACTCATCCATCACCTTCATTCCGGCGATAAGCTCATTGAAATTCTGACTTATCACAGCCGTCTCCGTATAATTGTCTACATCAAGCTGCTCCTTGCCAAAGCCATCCTTAATGTCAGATATCTCATCAGAGAGCTTTTTTAACGGAGTAAGCATCTGAAGCAGAATAAGTATTCCAAAGAATAACAGCACAGCACCTGCAATTATAGCAACTGTGACAGCTATCTGAGTCAGATATGACATATTGAGCGAAATATTATCCGTTGAAACACTCACCACAAGTGCTCCCTCTATCTTTGCTTCCTTGTCATTGGGATTACTTATCGGAACTGATAACTCAATATAATGATTTTTCGAATCATAATTTGTGATTTCCGATGAGGCAAATGTCTTTATAACCTCCTCCGAAACTATGGTATTTCCATTATCCAGATTATAAGTATCCTTTATAATCCTGAAATTTTTGTCTACGATAAGCACCCGGCCCTCATATATGGTTGTAAGCATATCTATCTGGGCGTCGATATTGCTCAAATCGCCGCCCTCTTTGTCAAAATATTTACTTGTAGATATCTTATTTGCGAGAATCTTTGCCTGACTGAGTACTTCGCTTTCGCGGATAGATATTGCCCTGGACTCATAGGTGTTTAATATGCCAACGCAAAGCACCACCTCCGGAACCAGAACAAGAACAAAAATCATAAGAATCAGTCTGAATCTCAGACTTTTTAAAAATGCAAATCGTAACTTTCCCTTAAACATCCGAGAACCTTTCTGTAAAAAAACTGTAAAATATTACTTCTGGTTGTAGTAATAGCCCACACCCCATTTGGTATGCACATACTTTGGCTCACTCGGGTTTGTCTCAATCTTTTCGCGAAGACGTCTGACATGCACATCAACAGTCCTCACATCACCCGGGTAATCCTTGCCCCATACGAGATTGAGAAGACTCTCTCTGCTATACACTTTATTCTCATTCTTGACAAGAATCTCCAGCAGCTCAAACTCTCTGGCTGTCAGATTTATTTCCTCATCGTTTATGAACAGGCGTCTGCTGTCACAATCAAGCTTTATATCGCCCTTTTCAATCACGGAGGTCTGCTCTTTTACTACCTTTGCCGGTGAAGTACGACGCATTATTGCCTTGATTCTTGCCTTTACCTCAAGTATATTAAAAGGCTTAGTGATATAGTCGTCTGCTCCGTACTCAAGTCCCAGAATCTTATCCATATCATCGCCCTTTGCCGTGAGCATTATTATAGGTACCTCCGAGAACTCTCTTATTGCCTGACACACCTCAAACCCATCCATCTTCGGAAGCATTACATCCAGAAGAATCATGTCATAAGCATTGGATTTGGCCAGATTCAATGCCTCCTCACCATCGTATGCACAATCCACCTCCATATCGTCCTGCAGCAGGCTGAAGCGTATTCCTTTTACAATTAACTTTTCGTCGTCAACGACCAACACTTTTTTTGCCATTTATATACTCCTAATTTACTGTTATATCATCTTTTATTTTATTAAACATCGCTTCCCCGATACCTGAAACATTGGTAATATCCTCAATAGCAGAAAAATCACCATTCTCAGTGCGATAGTCAACAATGCTTTTTGCTTTGCTCTCACCTATACCTGAAAGTGTTGTAAGCTCCTCAACGGAAGCAGAATTTATATTTATCCTGCCATCAGAAGCTTTGGTATCCGCGTCATCTGCCGCCGGGCGACCATTCTCCGGAAGCAGATCAGACTTCAGCTCCTCTGTCGTTGGGAAATATAACATCTCGCCATCGTAAAGCTCCTCAGCAAGATTCCAGAAATTTCTGTCTGCATCCTCAAGCATACCACCCGCCATATCAACCAGATCGCATATTCTTGAACCGGGTTTTATTCTGTACACTCCTGGGTTTGCGACCTGTCCGCAAATATAGACACACCATTCAGTAGAATCAGAATCTGCAGATTCAGCCTTTGCAGAACTGCTTTTTTCAGAATCGCTTTCGATATCCGAAACCTCTTTCTGTCCGTTTACATCACTTGAAACCACAGCCTTCTGCTCCGTTTCAGAAGCAAAATGTACTGTGGCATCATCCTTTTTACAGCCGCAAAATCCAAACGCAATTGTCATAATTAACGCACTAATTAATATTCTTTTTTTCATTAATAATAGTCTCCTTATGAAATATTACGTATTCATAATCTCAAAGGAGAATTGATGTCGTTTCTATTTTACAGACTTTTTGACAGTATTACAAGTGTTGTTTCAAGTTTTTCTATCATTTCGTCAACATCACTCTTTTCGATAACAAGAGGAGGCACAAATCTAAGCACATTGCTGCCTGCCGTGATGACTATCAGGCCTTGATTTAAAGCCTCTGCTGAGACCTTTCCTACAGGAAGGCTGCACTCCACGCCCTGCATGAGTCCCATCCCCCTTCTGGCTGTGAGACAGTCGAATTTTGCAACAAGCTCATCAAGCATCTTCTCCAGGTAAGGTGCAACCTCCTTTACATGGCTTACAATGTCAAGACGCTTAAACTCATCAAACACTGCACTTACTGCGGCTCCTACGAACGGATTGCCACCGTATGTGGTGCCATGGTCGCCCGGTGCAAGGGATTTGTCAGCCACCCTCTGTGTCATGAGAAAGGCACCAACCGGCACACCACAGCCGAGTGCCTTCGCACAGGTCATGATATCAGGCTTCACATCATAGTTCTGCCATGCGAACATCTCGCCACTTCTGCCCATGCCGCACTGTATCTCGTCAAGGATAAGAAGAATATCCTTTTCATCGCAGAGAGCTCTCACTCCCTCGATAAACTCCTTCTTTGCCGGGTAAATACCGCCCTCACCCTGAATGGTTTCCATAATAATGGCGCAGGTTTTGTCTGTCACCTGAGCCTTAACGCTCTCTAAATCATTGAAATCCGCAAACTTAACTCCCGGCATAAGAGGCTCAAAAGGCTCCTGATAATGCGCATTGCCTGTAACAGAAAGCGCTCCGATGCTTCTTCCGTGGAAGGAATGGTTCATGGCAATTATCTCATGACCTGCATGACCGTCTCTTGTAAAGGCATATTTCTTTGCAGCCTTGATAGCTCCCTCAATAGCCTCTGTACCACTGTTGGTAAAGAAAATACGATCCATTTTGCTTGCCTTAAGCACCTTGTCTGCCGCCTCGATGACAGGCGCATTGTAGTAAAGGTTTGATGTATGTAAAAGCTTATCAACCTGTGCCTTTAATGCCTCCTTGTGGTGCTCATTGCTGTAACCAAGTGCACATACAGCTATTCCTGCGGCAAAGTCCAGATATGCATTGCCGTCTGTATCATAAAGATGTACTCCCTCGCCGTGATCGAGTACAAGTGAAAATCTGTTGTAGGTATGAAGCAGTTCCTTTTCTGCCTCATCAATGTATGACTGTTTATCCATATTATTGCTCATTGTTAAATTTCTCCTCCGAATCTCCAAGAATAGCTGTTCCGATTCCTCTGTTTGTGAATATCTCAAGCAGTAAGCAGTGCGCGATACGTCCATCAAGAATATGTACTCTTGAAACTCCGTTATCGATAGCATCTATGCAGTTGTTGAGCTTAGGAAGCATGCCTCCGCCGATAAAGCCATCACCTATAAGCTTCTTTGCATCTGAGACTGTAAGCTCTGAAATAAGAGTATTCTTATCCGAAGGGTCCTTGTATACACCCTCGATATCCGTGAGGAATGCAAGCTTTTCTGCTGAAACAGCTCTGGCGATAGCGCACGCAGCATCATCTGCATTGATATTGTATGTATTGTATTCGTCATCAAGACCGATTGGACACACGATTGGAAGGAAGTCCTTCTCTAACAGGTCATAAAGTATCTTTGGATTGACATCAGTGATTTCACCTACAAAGCCTATATCCTCTCCGTTTGAATACTTTTTCTTAACCTTTAAGAGGCCACCGTCCTTGCCACTCACTCCCACAGCCTGCACACCAAGCTCCTCAACGAGTGTGACGAGAGATTTGTTTACTTTATTCAGTACCATCTCGGCAATCTCCATTGTATCGGCATCAGTCTTTCTGAGTCCGTTTACAAATACAGGCTCCATACCGACCTTTCCTACCCATTTGCTGATTTCCTTGCCTCCACCGTGTACGATGATAGGCTTGAAGCCGACCAGCTTGAGAAGTGTGACATCCTGGATTACCTGCTTTTTAAGCTGTTCATCAACCATTGCAGAGCCGCCGTACTTTACAACGATAATCTTTCTGTTAAATCTCTGTATATATGGAAGTGCCTCAATGAGCACCTGTGCCTTTTCCATTACCTGTTCCATGTTCTTATCTGCCATTGTACTGCTCCTTATTTGTTAAATCTTGTTATATTTTCTTCGTTAAGTGTGAAATCATAGTAGTTTAAGTCTTCTCTGAATGTCCATCCCTCTTCCTTCCAGAAGTGGTTTCCCAGCTCATTCACTTTGAAGGCTATGATTGACACCTTGTTGATATGCTCTGCCTGAAGTGCTCTCATGCAGGCAACCACCATGCTCTTTCCGATGCCGCATTTTCTATAATGCTCATCCACGCATACATGATACAGGCAGCCTCTTCTGCCATCGTGTCCGCAGAGTATGGCTCCAACTATCTTTCCATCTTCTACCGCTACAACACTCGTAGTCGGATTTCTCTTAAGAAATCTAAGGACTCCCTCTCTTGAGTCGTCAATAGAACGGATTCCAAAGCCGTGGATGGTCTGCCAGAGGCTGTACACCTCGTCATAGTCATCTATCGTCATAACCCTTATTTCATATTTATTCTCATTACTCATTTTATTAAATCATCCTTATATTTTTATATAACTATCAGCATTATAATGCATCTTTCTGATAATTACTTTCCTATTATTACGGGAACATAGGAACCATATTGAGTCCCTCTGCCTCATCGAAGCCAAATAACAGATTCATATTCTGAACTGCCTGTCCTGCAGCACCCTTTACCAGATTGTCAAGAGCTCCCATCATAATAATTCTGCCGGTTCTCTCATCAATCACAAAGTTTACATCCACATAGTTGCTGCCCTCAACCCACTTTGTCTCAGGGCAGACACCTTTTTTGAGCACTCTGACAAACTTCTCATTTGCATAATACTTATCGTAAACTGCCTTAATCTCATCATATGTAGGAAGTGTTCCATCAGGCTTTTTCTTAAGTGTCGCATACTCTGTAGCGAGGATTCCTCTGTTCATCGGAACAAGATGTGGAGTAAAGTTGATAAGGATTTCTTTTCCGGCCGCATATCCAAGCTGTTCCTCTATCTCAGGTGTATGTCTGTGTGAGGCAACGCCATATGCCTTCATGCTCTCATTTACTTCACAAAACAGATTAGGTGTCTTTGCACCACGTCCTGCGCCTGATGTGCCTGACTTTGCATCGACGATAAGTGTATCTGTATCAATAAGTCCCTCCTTCACAAGCGGATAAGCTGTAAGGATGGAACATGTGGTATAGCAGCCCGGATTTGCAACAAGCCTTGTCTCCTTTGTGACCTTGTCCCTGTTTATCTCACACAGACCATATACAGCCTCATCAATAAACTGCGGCGACTTGTGCTCAATCTTGTACCATTTCTCATATGTGGCTACATCCTTGATACGGAAGTCCGCTGACAGATCGACAATCTTTACCTTACTTAATATATCCTCAGTGAGCACGCCTGCCAAAAAGCCCTGTGGGGTCGCAGTGAAAATCACATCAACAGACTCTGCAAGCTCCTCCATATTGTCATCCATGCACTTTGCATCAACTATCTGAAACATATTTCCATAGATATCGGCATAATTCTCATCCACATAGCTTCGTGAGCCATACCATGCAATCTCTACCTCTTTATGATTCATCAAAATTCTCACGAGCTCTGCTCCGGCATATCCGGTGGCTCCAATAATACCAGCCTTTATCATAGTATTTCCTCTTTTCATATTGTATTTCTGCATAACCATATAAAATGGTTCTGACGCATCATACATAATAATATAGTACAGTATTTTCAATCCGTAAAGAGAAAAATTATACAAAATTATGTATATTTATGCATGAATAATGTATATTTTTTCACTTGCAATATGTAAAGAACTGGTATATATTTATTCTAAAGTAATTATTCAAGGCTTTTAGACACAAAAGCAGTTAATGGTTACCATCATAAAAGAATAAACGAAAAGAGGACACGCACTTATGAAAGAAAAAGTTGTATTAGCTTATTCAGGCGGACTTGATACCACTGCTATCATTCCATGGCTTAAAGAGACTTATGACTATGACGTAATCTGCTGCTGCATCAACTGCGGACAGGGAGAGGAGCTTGACGGACTCGATGAGAGAGCTAAATTATCCGGAGCTTCAAAGCTTTACATAGAGGATATCTGTGATGAGTTCAGTGAGGACTATATCGTACCTTGTGTACAGGCCGGCGCAGTTTATGAGCACAAATACCTCCTTGGAACAGCAATGGCAAGACCGGGCATCGCAAAGAAGCTTGTAGAGATTGCAAGAAAAGAAGGCGCTGTAGCCATCTGCCACGGTGCAACAGGTAAAGGAAATGACCAGATCCGTTTCGAGCTCGGTATCAAGGCGCTCGCTCCTGATATCAAGGTAATCGCTCCATGGCGTCAGGACAACTGGAAAATGGATTCACGTGAGGCTGAGATCGAGTACTGCAAGGCACACGGAATTGACCTTCCGTTCGGCACAGATTCAAGCTACAGCCGTGACCGTAACCTCTGGCACATCAGCCACGAGGGACTTGAGCTTGAGGATCCTTCACAGGAGCCAAACTACGACCATCTGCTCGTATTAAGTGTCACACCTGAGCATGCTCCTGACGAAGGTGAGTATGTTACAATGACATTTGAAAAGGGTGTTCCTACATCTGTCAACGGCAAAAAGATGAAGGTAGCAGACATCATCAGAGAGCTCAACCGTCTCGGCGGCAAGCACGGCATCGGCATCATCGATATCGTTGAGAACCGTGTGGTAGGTATGAAATCACGTGGTGTATATGAGACTCCTGGTGGAACAATCCTCATGGAGGCACATGACCAGCTCGAGGAGCTCTGCCTTGACCGTGCCACAATGGAGGTCAAGAAAGAAATGGGCAACAAGCTCGCTCAGGTAGTATACGAAGGAAAATGGTTCACACCACTTCGTGAAGCAATCCAGGCTTTCGTAGAGTCAACACAGGAATATGTAACCGGAGAAGTTAAATTCAAATTATATAAAGGCAATATCATCAAGGCCGGCACTACTTCACCATATTCACTCTACAGTGAGTCTCTTGCAAGCTTTACTACAGGAGATTTATATGACCATCATGATGCAGACGGCTTCATCACACTGTTTGGTCTGCCACTCAAGGTTCGTGCAATGAAGCTTCTTGAGCTTGAGAACAAGAAAAACAATTAATTGTTACAACCAATAAAAGAAAAAGAGATGTGAAATAACAACAATTATTTCACATCTCTTATTTTTTTAATAATTTCATTCTTTAAATCAAGTGCCTTATCCTTAATGTGTCTAGAAGCACTTTTCGACATAAGTACCCTTGCAACGAGCTTTGAGGCGACATCCAAGTGCTCCAGCCTGAAGTTCATCTGGGCCAGGAGCAAATCAACTGTGTCATGGTTCATTCCATATATCGGGAAATGCTCTGTCTCAACAGCCCGTGTCATTCCATCCAATGCCTGCTCATAATAATAGCTTTCTGACTTTTGTGCATTTACAAGCTCTTCACTGTCCGGTGATTCACCGTCAGCCACAAGATTTTCCAAAAGGCCACGATAAAGCCATGACATCTTAAGACAAATATATGCCTTTTCGCTGTACGGTGCTCTTTTAACAATTGCCGAAAAAAGTGCCAGCTTATATCTGTCTATTGCCTCATCATACGAATATATCAAAGGCACATTTTTATTGCCGGGCTTAAACTTAGCGGCAACCTGTTCCTTAAGAAGCCTTATCTGAATATTCGACACATGTATAAAATCTCCATTCATTGCACTGTAACCACAATGCGGGCATGAGGTGACACCATACTTTACTGTATCAATCCCCTTATATACCGGTCTGAAATCATCATCAGAACCAACAAGACGCACCTTTGATGCTTTTACTGTCAAGGTTTGAAAGTTATCATCGCACACTGGACATGTAACACTCTTTGCAAATACAAAATCCCTTTCATCTTCTGTCTGAACAGCAGCTGCCACCGGAGTATTTACGGTGACCGTCTTTTTTTCACCATCGTACAGGTCATTTATCTCTTCAGGATTCAATCCGAATTTGTCAAGGCCTGACATTAAATCCATATTTTACCTCTATTCTTCTCTTCTGTTTATTTTTAGTCAAAAACTATTTAGCTGTCGGAAGCTTGAATGAGCTCTTTAAGGAGACGATTCTGTTAAATACAGGCTGTCCCTCCTTTGAATCCTTGCAATCTGCACAGAAGAAGCCGTTTCTGACAAACTGGAAGCTATCATAAGCCTTGGCATTCATAAGCTCCGGCTCCACTACACAGTTATCAAGCACTGTGAGTGAATTTGGATTAAGATTTAAGCTTCCGTCCTCATTGTACACTCCAAGCTCCTCATTTACGATATTCTCGTAAAGACGTACAGTTACATGCTTTCCATACTCGGCTGAAACCCAGTGGATAGTTCCCTTGACCTTTCTGCCGTCAGGACTGTTGCCACCCTTTGATGCCGGATCATATGTACAGTGAATCTCTGTAACATTGCCGTTTTCATCCTTCACACAGCTATTGCACTTCACAAAATAAGCGTTCATGAAACGCACCTCATTGCCCGGGAACATACGGAAATACTTCTTCGGCGGCTCCTCCATGAAGTCCTCTCTCTCCACATAAAGCTCTCTGGTGAAAGGAACCTTTCTCTTTCCAAGCTCAGGATTCTCCACGTTATTGTCCACTTCAAGATACTCAACCTGTCCCTCAGGGTAATTGTCGATAATCACCTTGACCGGATCAAGCACAGCCATCATACGAGGGCGCTTAGCCTTTAAATCCTCTCGGATACAGTACTCAAGCATAGCGTAATCAACAGAGCTGTTAGCCTTTGATATACCACACAGATCAACAAAATTCTGGATAGACTCAGGTGTGAAGCCCCTGCGTCTGAGCGCTGCTATAGAAACAAGCCTCGGGTCATCCCAGCCATCAACGATGCCGTCCTCCACAAGACGCTTGATATATCTCTTTCCTGTTACAACATTAGTCAGATAGAGCTTTGCAAACTCAATCTGCTTTGGCGACTCCTCAGGAGAATTCTTAAATCCACATTCAATAACCACCCAATCATACAGTGGTCTGTGGTCTTCAAACTCCAGAGTACATATAGAATGTGTGATACCCTCGATAGCATCCTCTATAGGATGAGCAAAATCATACATAGGATATACACACCATTTATCACCTGTATTGTGATGTGTCATATGAGCCACACGGTAAAGAATCGGATCCCTCATATTGATATTTGAAGAGCTCATGTCAATTCTCGCACGAAGCACCTTTGTGCCATCCTCAAACTCACCGTTTTTCATGCGCTCAAAAAGGTCTAAGTTTTCCTCAACACTTCTCTTTGAGTATGGATCCTCCTTGCCCGGCTCTGTGAGTGTACCTCTGTACTCTCTTATCTCATCAGGTGTCAGATCAGATACATATGCCTTTTTCTTCTTTATAAGTCCTACTGCACACTCATACATCTTGTCGAAATAATTGGATGCAAAAAACTTTCTATCCGCCCAGTCAGCACCAAGCCACTTAACATCGGCCTCGATAGACTCTACAAACTCCAGACGCTCCTTGGTAGGGTTTGTATCATCAAACCTGAGATTGAACTGTCCGTCATACTTCTTTGCCAGTCCATAGTTTAAAAGAATAGACTTCGCATGGCCGATATGCAAATAACCGTTTGGCTCCGGTGGAAATCTGGTCTTTACAGTCTTGCAATGCCCCTCTGCCAAGTCCTTCTCAATAATCTGTTCAATAAAATTTTTCGAAACTGTTGCCTCGTTCTCCATAAATGTTCCTCCGAAAATAATACTGTGTCCATTATAAATTCATCAGTTTACTTTGTCAATGAATTAGAAAAAGTAGTGCATGTATGTTATACGTGCGTATGTGTAAACAGATGATCCTGACAGTATTCCTTGTTGCCGGTGCACTTCGAGCAGTATCTGAATGTTAATTCAGGATTTGACAATTCTGTTCTGCCGCATATATAGCACTTGTGGCGTGAGATGCCACTGCCCGGGCGAGGTTCGGAAAACTGAGCTTTAAACTGTGCCTTTCTCCTCTTCTGGTGCATATTCTGCCTGAATGAGAGCCTGTGCTTGCAGCCATAGATGAATACCAACAGATTTATAAGTGCAAGAACGATTTCTGAGCCGTATGCCAATCCAATCTTCCATCCAAAGCTCATATAGGTATACACATCATATGCAAACATCACGAAGTAAACAAGCACCATCCACTTCATCTTTATAGGAAGAACAAAGTAAAGCCTCACCTCTGCCTCCGGCATCAAAAGACCAAGCATCAGATACATAGATATAAGTATATAGTACATAGTCAGATTGATGGATAAACCTGTCACTGCAAATATAAGCATTCCTACTATATCGTACAGCAAAAAGCCCCCGAAAAAGTACACATTCATCCTAAAAGAGCCAAGATATGACTCCATGCTGTCTCCAAGCGTCCACAGACAGAATATAAATAAAAGCTGAAAAAATGATATGCTGCCGCTCGGCACAAAAATCCAGCTTATAAGACGCCATACCTGTCCGTGCAAAATAGCAGAAGCTGAAAACTGCAGATAATAAAGTACAACATCTCCCTTTGTCAAAAGCAACACACTGCCTATCAGATTCGCAGCGATAAATATTCTAGTGATATTCGGAATCGCTTTACTTCCATATTTTTGTTCTAGTTTGTTAAGCCAGTTCATACATTTTAGCAGACATGGTTTTGATGCAATAAAAAACCACGCGTCTGCATCCTCCTGTCATATTATTGCTGCCTTTTACACTATAGTGCAAAGGGCAACGATTATTACAAAATTTATTATGATAGTTAAATCATACTTTGTCAACGAGACTGCGAATTATTCACAAATTCTTTATAATTATAGTCATTGTAATTTGTCGATATCTGTCGTATAATAATCTCTGTTTTGATAATTGAACAGTTATATATTTTAATAAGAAGAAAGATATATAAAAACATATAAGTAATACATTATGGAGGAACCACTATGGAAAATAACAGCTTACATAAGTTGGGCATTGATATCGGCTCAACAACCGTCAAGATTGCACTTCTTGATGCCGATGACAATATCCTCTTTTCCGATTATGAGCGTCATTTTGCAAATATCCAGGAGACACTTGAGTCCCTTATCAGAAAGGCCTACGACAAGACAGGTGACCTTTCAGTTTGTCCTATGATAACAGGCTCCGGCGGACTCACTCTTGCAAAGCACCTTGAGGTGCCATTTGTACAGGAGGTTATAGCTGTATCTACCGCACTCACACACTATGCTCCACAGACCGATGTGGCAATAGAGCTAGGTGGCGAGGATGCCAAAATCATATACTTCGAGGGCGGTAACGTGGAGCAGCGTATGAACGGCATATGTGCCGGCGGTACAGGCTCATTTATCGACCAGATGGCTTCTCTCATCCAGACAGACGCTACAGGACTAAATGAATACGCAAAAAGCTACAAGGCCATCTACCCTATCGCAGCCCGCTGTGGAGTATTTGCCAAAACAGATATCCAGCCTCTCATCAATGAGGGAGCCACACGCGAGGATTTGTCAGCTTCAATCTTTCAGGCCGTGGTAAACCAGACCATCAGTGGCCTCGCCTGCGGTAAGCCAATCAAGGGACATGTTGCTTTCCTTGGCGGTCCTCTGCACTTTTTGTCAGAACTTAAATCAGCATTTATCAGAACCTTAAATCTCGATGACGAGCACACTATCGTTCCTGAGAACTCTCATCTGTTTGCAGCAATAGGCTCTGCATTAAACTATAAAGACAACTCTGTCACCACACTCTCATCCTTAATCGACCGCCTCTCAAACGGCATAAAGATGGAATTTGAGGTGGCACGTATGGAGCCTCTTTTTAAGGATCAGGCTGATTACGATGAATTTACAACGCGTCACGGCAACAACCACGTAAAGACCGGTGACCTTTCTACATACAAGGGCAACTGCTATCTCGGAATAGATGCAGGCTCAACCACCACCAAAATCGCTCTCGTAAGCGAGGAGGGAGACCTTTTATACTCATTCTACAGCAACAACAACGGAAGCCCTCTTGCGACAGCCATCCGCTCCATCCAGGAGATTTATGCAAAGCTTCCTGAGGATGCACACATCGTACACTCCTGCTCTACAGGCTACGGAGAGGCTTTATTAAAGGCAGCTTTAAAATTGGACGACGGCGAAGTTGAGACTGTAGCCCACTACTACGCAGCAGCATTCTTCGACCCAAAGGTAGACTGTATCCTCGATATCGGTGGACAGGACATGAAGTGCATCAAGATAAAGAACCAGACAGTCGACTCAGTACAGCTCAACGAGGCCTGCTCTTCAGGCTGCGGTTCATTTATTGAGACCTTCGCAAAGTCCTTAAACTACTCAGTTCAGGATTTTGCAAAGGAAGCCCTTTTTGCAAAGAATCCTATCGACCTCGGAACCAGATGTACGGTTTTCATGAACTCAAAGGTAAAGCAGGCCCAGAAGGAGGGCGCATCTGTCGCAGATATATCAGCAGGACTTGCCTACTCAGTAATAAAGAATGCACTTTTCAAGGTTATCAAGCTTTCTGATGCAAGCGACCTCGGTGAAAATATTGTAGTCCAGGGCGGTACATTCTACAATGATGCCGTTCTTAGAAGCTTTGAAAAAATTGCAGGTGTACATGCCACAAGGCCTGATATCGCAGGTATCATGGGTGCCTTTGGTGCCGCACTCATCGCACGTGAGCGCCATGAGGCTGATTACAAGACAACAATGCTCACAATCGACCAGATAAACGAGCTCACCTACACCACAAAGCTCGCACGCTGTCAGGGCTGTACAAACCACTGTCTTTTAACTATAAACAAATTCTCCGACAACAGACAGTACATCACCGGAAACCGCTGTGAAAAGGGTCTGGGCAAGGAGAAGAACAAGGATAACATCCCAAATCTTTTTGAATACAAGAACAAGCGTATATTTGACTATGAGCCACTTGACCCAAAGGATGCTCCACACGGTACAGTCGGCATCCCAAGAGCCTTGAATATGTACGAGAACTATCCGTTCTGGGCTACATTTTTCAAGCGCCTCGGCTTTTCTGTAGTGCTGTCACCACAGTCTACCAGAAAGATTTATGAGATGGGTATCGACTCCATCCCAAGTGAGTCAGAGTGCTACCCTGCAAAGCTCACACATGGTCATATAAGCTGGCTCATAAAACAAAATGTAGATTTTATTTTCTACCCGGCAGTGCCATATGAGCGCAAGGAGTTTCCTGATGCAAACAATCACTACAACTGCCCTATTGTCACATCATACTCTGAGAATATCAAAAACAACGTGGACGAGATTACCTCAGGCGAGGTTAAATTCATAAATCCGTTTATGTCATTTGAGAGCGAGGAAACTATCTCGCAGCAGCTCGTTGCCACCTTCTCAAAGGGTGATTTCAACCTGCCTGAGTCACAGATTCGTGATGCAGTTGCCGCAGGCTGGAAGGAGCTTGCCATGACAAGGCTTGAGATACAGCGAAAGGGCGAGGAAGTGCTCGACTACATGGAAGACACCGGACGTCGCGGAATCGTGCTCGCAGGCCGTCCGTACCATGTGGACCCGGAAATCAACCACGGTATCCCTGAGCTCATCACAAGCTATGGCATCTGTGTGCTGACAGAGGACTCCGTATCCCATCTGGGCGTGCTTGAGAGACCTCTCATCGTCATGGATCAGTGGATGTACCACACCAGACTGTACTCAGCAGCCAACTTTGTAAAAACCCGTGATGACCTTGACTTAATCCAGCTCAACTCGTTTGGCTGTGGTCTCGATGCTGTCACAACCGACTGCGTAAACGATATACTGACAGGCTCCGGCAAGATATACACCTGCCTGAAGATCGACGAGGTAAACAACCTGGGCGCAGCAAGAATCCGTATCCGCTCGCTCCTTGCCGCCATAAGAGTCAAGGAAACCAAGCATGAAAAGCGTGACTTAAAACCGTCTAACTACGAGCGTGTTGTATTCACCGAGCAGATGAAAAAGGACAACTACACCATCATCTGTCCTCAGATGTCACCTATACACTTTGATCTTCTCGTGCCAGCCTTTAAGGCAGCCGGCTACAATATGGTCATACCGGATATCCCTGCAAGGGAATGTGTGGACGTGGGACTTAAATTCGTAAACAACGATGCCTGCTACCCTTCACTCATTGTCGTGGGACAGATTATGGCAGCCGTCAAATCAGGCAACTATGATATGACACACACAGCTATCCTCATCTCACAGACAGGTGGCGGATGCCGTGCGACAAACTACATCGGCTTTATCCGTAGAGCCCTAGAAAAAGCAGGATATCCTGATGTACCTGTTATCTCAATCAACATGGTAGGTCTCGAGAAAAACCCGGGCTTTAAGTTTACTCCAAGCCTTATCCAGCACGGACTGTATGCACTTGAGTTTGGCGATATCTTTATGCGCTGTCTCTACAGGGTACGTCCTTATGAGAAAGAGCCGGGAAGTGCCAATGCACTTCATGAGAAGTGGAAAAAGAGAGTCATCGACTTTGTAGGCAACACAAAGATGCTCTCTCACAAGAAATACAAAAAGATGTGCCGCGAAATCATAAGGGATTTCGACAATCTGCCTATGACAGATGAGGTTAAACCGCGTGTCGGCGTGGTCGGTGAGATTCTCGTCAAATTTCTGCCTGCAGCAAACAACTATGTGGTTGACCTGCTCGAAGCTGAAGGAGCCGAGGCTGTAGTGCCTGATCTGACTGATTTCTTACTCTACTGCTGCTACAACACGAATTTCAAGGCTGACTATCTCGGTGCTTCTAAGAAAGCTAAGTTTATGAACAACCGACTTATCGCCTTCTTCGAATGGCTCAGAAAGGATGCAAGGGATGAGCTGGCTAAGAGCAAGCATTTTGAGCCAACCGCTCACGTGCAGGATCTCGCAGAGTATGCTTCTCCTATCGTTTCTTGTGGTAATCAGACCGGTGAGGGCTGGTTTTTGACAGGTGAGATGCTTGAGCTCATCAATGAGGGCGTTACAAACATCATCTGTGCACAGCCTTTTGCATGCTTACCAAACCATATTGTGGGTAAGGGAGTTATAAAGAGAATCAGACATGATCATCCGGATGCCAATATCGTGGCTATCGATTATGATCCGGGTGCTTCTGAGGTGAACCAGCTGAACCGTATTAAGCTGATGCTTTCTACGGCACAGAAGAAACTTAAGAAATAATGGGGAATTGCACTGTTATTGCTAGTGGGACGAACCCGGCGCAGCCGGGGCATTCTGTCCTTTCCCGCATGAACTACGCAGCTAAGTGTCTATACGAATTGCATATGCAGGTTGTGGCTTTTTGACACAACCGGCTTTTATGCGCCGTCCATGGCGCATAACACCTCGCCCATGCGTCCATGCATGGGCGTTGTTGGTTTTCGTATGCAATTCTACAGACTCTAAGCAGCTTCGTATATGCGGTCAAGGACAAAAGCCTCGGCTGCGCCGGGTTCTGTCTTTGGTAACTTTCCACTTTTTTATGTGCAGATGTTTCCTTATTTTAAATGATTCAAAATCTCATCATATTGGGTATACATCTTCTGCACTTCATTTTCCAATGTATAGTAGTGCATGATATATGGCACCAACAGCACTAGGAATAACAGTGTGAGTACCAGAAGCATCAGATTACTTATCATGATGGATGCGATTATTGACATCATGGTGAGTATGGCAAAGGTTACTGTCACTATGAGGTGCACGAGGCGCTCATGCTGGAAGAAGGCTATTTGTGTCAGGTGTTCCTGCAGTATTTTCTTCCACTCTTCTTTTGATATCTTATCAGGATTGGCAAGCAGATTGTCAATCTTAAGTCTATAATTAATTATTCGTTTTTTCATTTTATTTTCCACCTTTCCTAATACGTACTTTTTTATTTTAATACAATGATAATTGAATCTAAAAATCCGCTATACCAACCTCTGGCATAGCGGATTAAAAAATAAAATGCAATTAAAGATATCACCTGTTATGTGATTATAACTGGTTCAAGACATTTGATGTTTGCAGATAAACACCAGCAACAGCATTGATAACTGCAAGTACGATGGTAATAATTGACATAACAATACCAGCGGTTGCCATGCCCTTTCCACCATTTTTCCTGCCTACGATACCGAGGATAAGTCCTACAATACCAATAGGTCCGCCAAGGATTGGAATACACCAGAATACCAGACCGATAATACCAAGTACCATAGATGCAATTGACATTCCCTTCTTTTCCTCCATCGGCGGCATAGGCGGTATATTTGGATTGCCCTGCTGATTCGCCTGATCATACATATTGAAGTTGTCGCTCATAACTATTCTCCTCCCTTTCTTTTGTTTAAATGATATAATAACTGTCACTGTAATTTGTAACCATGGAGTATCATAACATACTTTGACTATGAAAGCAATATATTTTTCATTACCGGATGCAACATCCCAGATAGTTACTGTTCACACCTAACAGTGTGACCAGAAACGATTACAGCCAATTTAAAATTTCTCTCCAACCACCCTGCACCGTTTCCTGCAAAAAGCAATGCCATAGGCTAAAATATCACACCTGCCCTCATCACGCAGAGTCTCATCATAGCGCTTGTCCTTAATCTGCGTTATCGCAGCCTCGCACGCTGCGTCAAGTTCCTTCATCTCCTTAGCATACTTCACCTCTATAACGATTCCCGCATCAGGATCCTCCGGCATGATTAAAATATCGCTAAAACCATCTCCCGACTCACGATTCGACTTGATAAGCCAGTCCGGATTGCTGCCTCGCAGTAGACCGAGAAGTAAGCCATGATAGAAATTCTCCTTCATATCATCAGGCGCCTTGGTGTCAAGTATGCTTATCATGCGGCTCATCACGATATTGAGCTGCCTTGCAACCTGTTTCTCATCTTTATCCAAAATTGCGCTTGATAAAAGCTTCATTGTATCATTTTCATTAGCTACAACCGCCTTGAACCACTCCTGAATCTGCAAGATAAAAACCTCGCGTACTTCCTTATTCGGAATGACAAGCCTGTACGCGTAGCTCTCGCTGTCAGGCAGCTTGACCTCGCCAATTTTGGTGAGATATCCTGTGGTAAAGAGCACACTCCACAGATTGTCAATCGTATTATCAATCTCATCATAAGTCAGGTCGAGACGAAGCTGCTTCTCCACAAATCCACCTGCCACGAGCTTTTCAATCTCATCTCTCGTGGTCTGGTCAGCCTTGTCCACAAAGCGCTTCACCATATCATTGCCACTGCTGTTAATCCAGAAAGCACTCGGTCTGGCCAACGGATCTGAAACAAGCTTCTTTGCAAAATTAATCACATCCCACGGACAATATATATCTGCATTACCGAAATGATATCCATCATACCATTCCTTTACATCCGGGTACCTTTCACTCCTGTCATAGTCTAAAAGCAGCTTCATGACCTCATCATCAGTGAAGCCAAACTGTTCATCATGGTCGATATCCACAATAGAATTAATTTCAAAATTGTTGAGCCCTGTAAAAATGCTCTCCTTTGACACGCGAAGGCAGCCTGTAAGCACAGCAAACTGTAAAAACTCATTAGTCTTGAGCGCCTTTCCAAAGAGTCCTCTGATAAGTGAAACCATCTCTTTATAGTAACCATTCTGGAATGCCTTATCGAGTGGAACATCATATTCATCAATTAATATTACAGTCTTTTGTCCAAAATGCTTATATAATAATTGAGATAAAATCTGCAGACTTGATACAAGCGCTTTTTCATCCATTGTATTCGTTCCATCCTTCAATGCAATGATCGCCTTATAGCGCTTTTTTTCATTTTCTGACAAATATTCACTATCTTCCAAAAAGCTGAATCTTTCTGCCTCTATTCCTATAAGCTCAGTAATCATATATCTTGCATCGTCAAAGGAACGTCCTTCAACACTCTTGAGTGACAGAAAAATAACCGGGTACTTGCCCATATGCTCATCACAAAGTACTTTGTTTCCAGAAATATATAAGCCGTCAAACAACGATTTATCTGCGCCTATCTCAAAAAAGCTCTTGAGCATGCTCATATTGAGTGTCTTACCGAAACGCCTAGGGCGGGTAAAAAGAGTCACCTTCCCCCATCCCTGTAAAAGCTGCTCAATAAGCCTTGTCTTGTCAATATAATAGAAACCCAATTTACGAATTTCCTCAAAATTTTCAATTCCAACAGGTAACTTCAAAGTATTTGCCATAAAAGCCTCCAAAAAACAATCCGCTATACTTAATACTAGTATAGCGGATTGCCATGCAAAATACAATTCAAATCATTGCATTGTCGACACCATTTATTGTATAATTAAGTAAATAAACACTAAGAAAACTTTTTAAGAAAGGATGCATGAATATGTCACTCGCCTTACAATCCGATATAGCAACTATCACCCTTGAAGAATACGAAAAGCTTCCTGAAGATAAGCATATAGAAGTGTTCAGTGGAATAGCCTACAATATGTCCAGCCCATCCCAGGAGCACCAAACTATCTCAATGGAACTGTCCACTATCATAAACACATATATTCGTGGTCAAAATGGTCCATGCAAGGTATTTCATGCACCGTTTGATGTAAAGCTGGAAGATACCCCTCTAACGATAGTACAGCCTGATCTGATGATAGTCTGTGATAAAAGCAAGCAGGATGGCAAGCGCTGTAACGGTGCCCCTGATTTCATAATAGAAATCGTATCTCCCGGAAATGCATCCGATGACTATATCCGCAAACTGTACTACTATAGAAATGCCGGAGTCAGAGAATACTGGATTGTGGACCCACGTCGTAAAATTATCACTGTCAACTATTTTGAAGGTGAAATGCTGAGTGTGCAGTATTCATTTGATTCCGTAGTCAAAGTAAACATATATGATGATCTGTTCATAGATTTCTCTGAGATATCCAAAATGCTTAATTCATAAACAATTACAGCCCATTTAAAATGCCTCTACGAGGCAGGGACTGTAATCACACAATAATTAACACTATGGTTCATAGCTTGACAGCGCGGTGTCAAGCTTGCGTCTGAACAGTAACTTTACAATTTCTCACCAACCACCCTGCACCGCTTCCTGCAAAAAGCAATGCCATAGGCTAAAATATCACACCTGCCCTCATCCCGCAGAGCCTCATCATAGCGCTTATTCTTGATCTGTGCCATAGCAGCCTCGCACGCTGCGTCAAGCTCCTTCATCTCCTTAGCATAGCTAAATATCATACTCCATACAGAGCGCATGTTAATTTAAATTTCTTTAGTATCGCTGTGATAATGCTAGCTAATCCTACTGCACATAAAAAGCTAATCATGACCTGTACTATCGGCGGCACCTTACCATTTAACGGAATAATCGTCAGATATATGATCTGCTGATGGAACAGATAAATTCCAAAGCTCTTATCCTTCAAACCATTCCATATTTTTGATTTTTTTATATTGACCAAATTGTCCGTAATCATTTTTACAGTGTTATATATGAATATCACTCCCATATACGAACACATATAACTTAAAACCAAACCAATCAATCGAACTATCTCCGATGCCGTTGTATTTACTTCAATTGCTTTCCCGATTACAAAAAAGGCTATTGACCAACAGCCACTTATAGGAATCATCCACCTATTCTCTATCTTTTTCTTCTCACATCATTTTCTCTTACACTCATGCTTTTTCTCCATATGCATAAAAATACTTAAACTCAAATCCTTCTTCTGGTTCACCGATTCATAATCGTGAAGGTGTAATTCTTTGCAATAATTGTCTCTTCCTGGAATATCTCGTTTATAATACGATGTTCCAATGCCTTTCTTCTCTCCAGATGTGCCAGCAGACCTTCCATTCCATGAAGTGAGTGCTCTTTGGCATATGGAGATGCTTCAATATATCTGACCATTAGCGGAAACCATAATTCATTTCCATTTTCATCAGAACGCTCCTTCTTAATCACCTCAATGGCACTACGAATATCATCCACATCCAGATAGATAATTTGATATGATTTACCTGACAGTATCTGTTTAAGTCTTCTATAGAAATCAAGAATCTCCTCATCTGTCATCGTCAAATAGAGCATCTGATTTTCAATAATATTCTGAAAAATGGAGCATTCAAAAATCTGTCCTTGTCCATCCCATTTCTCGTAACGCTCTAAAATGACCTTTTCGAAAGAAGCCTTGTCAAGATTTCCATTATAGATTTCATATTGTTCTAAATCCTTGTGAAATCCCTCCACATCAGTCAATATCTGTGTGTAACATATTATTCTGTGTTCTCCTTCCTCAATTGTCTTAGTTACAATTTCATTTTCCAGACTTGGATAACGTTTCAAAATATCCTGATACTGGCTCTTTGTAACATACGCACACCATGCAAGTTCGACAGGTGAGTAGTCCCCCTCTCGAAACACCTTATATTCAGGTAATTGCTTCGAAAGCCTGTTTACTGTTGTACTTTTTCCGGATCCTTGCAGACCTTCTATAAAATAATTTGATAAACCCTTGTTCATAATCAGTTTCCTCTTGCTGGCAAGACCTCCCTTGGTACCACACGTTTCTTTCTCTCCATCCATCTGCCACATTTACCACAGTTAATTCCGAGTAGTTATTGGACTTCAGTTTGATTAGCAACCTTATCCTTAACTGTAGCCTGATGTGATTTCTGTTCGTCAGACCAGAGATTTGCCTCCACCTTCCTTCAGATTCCCCTCACGTTAATCATAGTTGTTTCTATGAATAGGACACCCTTGGTCTTGACTATATCCTTCCCACTACTAGTACAACGGTTTCTTAATAACTGGACTTTTTGCGCTGAATATTTTTATGAGAGTGCTAATCAAAAAACGTAGGCGTAGCGGGCTACGCTGAGGATTTTTGAGCAGTGCTATCATGAAAATAGGCAAGCAATAAAGTCTAGTTAATTAAAAACCGTTGTACTAGGGCGGATTTGGGACTCTCACCCATTAGAAACGTGCGCCGCAAGACGCACTAAGAAAAGGCCTCCTATGATTTATTTTATCATAGGAGGCCCAATATTTTACCTGCTAAATTTCTTCTTTTTTAATATACCAAGCATTCCAAATCCGCATGCAAGCATCATAACATATAAAGTAATGTCAGCATCTCCGGTCTTTGGTGTAGTTGCAGGTTTTGTCTCAGGTTTTGCATCTGGTGTAGTTGTAGGTTTTGTCTCAGGTTTTGCATCTGGTGTAGTTGTAGGTGTAGTAACTGCTGGGGGTTCATTCTTTGGTGTCTCTGGCTTTACAGCAGTTCTGTCTACATTATCATATACGAGAATGTAATTAGATGCATGCTTAAAGTTAAGCTCAACCTTACCTTCTTTATTGACCTTTGCAGCCTCAATCAATTCAACCTCACCATTATCCTTATACCAGTAAAGATTTACATACTGATTTTTCTTGTCTTTTCCTACATTAAGAGTAAGTGTTGCATCAAATCCAAATTCGCCATCATGCGTAAGTGCAATCTGCATTGAATCTTTATTTCCCTTTGTAAGTTCCTCAAGAACTTTATCAGAAGCCACATCAACATCAACAGTAACCTCGAGGTTAATTTCCTCTTTTGAAATACTATCAATATCTTTACCATTGATTGTCCATGAGTAACCGTTCTTCTCATCAACATTCATATTGAATGTCACATCTACATCCTTGCCTTTTGCAGCCTCTAAGATTTCTGTTGGAATAACAGTTGCAACCTTATTATTATCAATCATAGGAATATCAACTTTATTGTTCTTCTTATCTGAACTCTGGTCAATAGATGTAATCTTATTAACAGTATCATTAATATCTTCTGTTGATAATTCTACAGGCTCCTTTATCTTAGAAATGACTTCACCTTTCTTTATTACCTTGTTGCAACCTTTACAGCAAATATCTCCTGTGTAACCATCCATTAATGATGTGGCAAATACTTTACCATTAACATATGTATCACCTACATGATTATCTGCATCTGTGTACTCTAATGACTTAGTTGCTCCACATATTACACATTGGCATTTCTTAATACCGGATTTCTTACATGTTGCTTCAGAAATAATTTCCCTCTCGCTCCAGCTATGAATACACTCATTAGCTACAACGTATTGGCCTTCTCCATCAACATCAACAACATTTATGAAATTTTCTGTAAAAATCTGGTCATCCCGTTCTTCCTTAAAGCCTCTAGCCCAGCCTTCTGAAACATAATCTAACTTGCCAGTAGCTACATCAATTTTATATACATATAAGCTCTCTTCGTAGAATCCATCAGCATCATAAGAAGCTTCAAAGATATTCTTGTCAATAAACTCTGTAAAATCAGTTGTTCCCGGACAATTACTCAACTTATAATATACGTATTTTCCTGTATATCCAGCATCTTTAACCATCTTGTCGACAGAATTGTCTGTTCCTCTTGCAAGAACTGGCTTAAAATCTCCTGATGCATATGTATCAAGATTAAGTCTGAAGGAGAAATCCTCTACATCCATAGCTATCGAATTGAATCCACCTGATTTAGCCTTCTTGATAGTGGATTCTGAAATAACTGTAGTTGAATCACATTGATAAGCAGTAAACTGTGACCATGAATATTCATTAATATTAAAGTTCTGGTTTGCCAATAATTTATCAACAGGATCATCAATTGACTTTACATCATTAAGATCAAACTCCGCATATAAATACTTCTGCTTCTTACCATCTTTATCAGTGTATTCATCTTCTAAAACTGTAATATTATCTGAATCAGAAATAGTTTTTAAAATCACATTGATAAATACTATACCATTTACATTTTTTCTAGTAGAAGAATCTTTGTACTCAATTTCTATAGCAGCTCGATCGCAATCATCAATTGCCTTAACATTACCGTTCGCATCGATTGAAAGATTATTTGGTTCTAAAGAATTAAACTTAATATTAGTCAAATCAGCCTTTGTCACAGGCTTTCCTTTATATGAAAGTCCCAAATCGTCAATAATTGAAGCTGTAGAACCTTCAGTCATTTCAAAGCTTGATAATGTAAAAATATTTTCCTCATTATATGGATTGCCCCATCCATCTAAATCTTCAGGCATAACTTCATTATCCCACTGTGCATGGAAGATAAGGTCTTTGTCTTTTAATACATATGATTTACAAGCGGCAACATCCTTAAATGTAACAGGATTGCCAGTCGAATCTAAAACCAGCTGATATGAACCCTTTTCTCCCCATGTTCCTTCATACAAATACCAATTTGTAATAGCTTTATATCCTGGTCTTGCAAAGTTTATAAGCTCACATCCCATCGCATCATTTGTGCAATGTCCTGGAAGCACCATTGTGCATGAACGATTCTCCATATCTGTATATCCATACGTAGGAGTTCCATTGTTCCAGTCCTGAACATATTTTTCCTGGAATTTAGCTTTATCTCCTGCAATAATGAATACATTGTAAATCTCGTTCCATATTGGAGAAACAAAATATTCTTTATTTACATCTAGTTTTGAATCTACCGTATAGTCATACATTTGTTGCGTTGTATCAAATTTTGCAATCTGTATTGGACCATCTGTTCCCCAATAACAAAGTTCCCAGCCTTTAAAATATTTTGAGTATGTAGCTGGAATATTAACATTAGTACGGTCACCTAATTTTTCACCAAAATTATACATTCCATTCCAATAGAATTCTCCGAGGTCAGCGCCACCATTTATACTTAATCTGATAAATATATCTTTACCATCTTCTAAATCTGGAATGTTACCCCAACCATTTAATTCATCAGGCATATCTTCATTATCCCACTGTGCGCGGAATACAACGTCCTTATTTCCAATAATGTATTTTCTACAATCATCAACCGACTTAAAGGTAATTGGCTTATCATTTGAATCTAATGATTTATTGTATGAACCATTTTCTCCATTTGTACCTTCGTATAAGTACCAGTTTGTAATGGCAGTGTATCCATCTCGTTTGAAATTATATATTTCATTACTCCAGCAATCATTAATTGAAAGGCCTGAAATAACCATTCCTAATCCCATATCATTCTCATGATTAAATTCTTTATAAACTGGATTATTATTCTGATCCCAAGAATCCAGAACTTTCTCTACAAAAGTTGAATTATTTCCCGCCGCAAAAATAACATTATGAACTTCTTTCCAAGTTGGCATAACATAATATTCTCTTCCTGCTGGGAAATTTGTAGCGTTTACTTCATAATTGTATAAATCCGCATCCGTTTTAAGTATTGCTAATTGAGTCTTCTCGTTATTAACAACATATCCTATTTCCCAACCTGCAAAACTACTCTTATACTTCGCTGGAATTGTTGCACGAGTGCGGTCACCGATTTTCTCTCCATAATTGTATCTTCCATCCCATGAACCTTCATGCATGATTCCGCAATTACTGTTCATCCAAATTCTTACATCGTTTCCTGGATCAACCTCAACCCAACGCACCAAATTTTTGGCTCAATCACAAAACTTATGGGATTTAGGATTCCTCACATAATCAACTCTGCTCATATCAATGAGTTTTAAAAAGAAATACTCATCGTCAGGATATCCATACCCCTGCCGGCGAATCGTCTTGATTTTATTGTTGATGCCTTCCATCTTACCTGTTGAGATATGATACACTGCATATGTAATGATTCCATCATGATGGTTCATGAGA
>NZ_JBQKGQ010000010.1:0-145201 GCF_052118705.1 Agathobacter sp. LCP21S3_B2
GGGATTTGTTTCGATTGATTCTGCACCGCTTCAAAGACGGTATATGACGTCTATGGAAATCTGGATGTTGAAAAGAATGGAACCCATTTACCGCTATTACCCATGGAAATCCCTCTTAAAGGCGGGAACAGACGGAATTGCCGTAACGAAATACGGAAGAAAACTGATGCGTGAAATGATGTTAGTGTACGATGGTGACCAGAAAAGGTATGCGAAGGTGGCGGGGCATGGATTTAGGATACTTGCGGAAGCGATAGAGAGGAATCTGGCTTATGAAATCAAATGTCCGGCTTTATTAATCTGTGGCGAACAGGACAAGGCAGGCTCCTGTGTCAGATACAACAAGGCATGGCATAAGAGCACCGGCATTCCTTTGGAATGGATTAAAGATGCCGGACATAACTCTAATACTGACCAGCCGGAGCTTGTGAACAGCCTCATTACAAAGCTGGTTGAGGGGATGCGGTGACAAAAAAGTATTATGACAGGTGGGTGTTGGGAATGCTAGACAATGAAGTTGTAAAATATTATGAAAATTATAGAGAAGAAGACAGAATAACAACAAACAATGCAAGAAAAATAGAATTTTTAACTACAATAAGAAAGTTTGATGAAGTATTTAAAGAGAAATATGAAATCCTTGACTGTGCAGCAGGAACGGGAGCATATGCATTCTATTTAGCAGATAAAGGACATAAATTAACTGCTACAGATATTACGCCAAGACATATTTCTTATATAGATGAACACTTAAAAGAAAAACCATATTCAATGGAAACGAAGGTGTTAGATGCAACGGATATGTATTGTTTTCAGGATGCATCCTTTGATGTCGTTTTGAATATGGGACCTTTTTATCATTTGATTGATGAGAAGGCTAGAAAAAAGTGCCTTGAAGAGTCCTTAAGAGTATTGAAAAAAGGCGGTTATTTCGTTGTTGCATATATACCAAGATTATACCTTAATCAAATGATAGCAATGCTTGATGTCAAGTACGTTGATGAAAAATTGCTTAGCCAGATAAAAACAACCGGGGTATTGAAACATAATGATCCCAACTGCTTTTGGACGGATACATATTATTCGTCCTATGATGAGATGCAGGCACTTTTCAGAGATAATAATCTGGATGTAGTGATGCATTTTGCACAGGATGGTATGTCCCCATTATTTCATAATACTGTTGATATGTGGAATGATGAACAATTTGATACCTGGCTTGCATATCATTTATCTGTATGTGCTGAAAAAACGATTATAGATATGAGTAACCATGTGGTGATTATTGGAAAAAAGAATTGAACTTCCCGTGAAATGAGGAATAGTAAAGGTGGTGAATTACTATGATAATTTTAACAGGAAAGAGGAGGTGCAAGCGTATGTGGAGTGACATAGCAGGGGGAGTTTTACTTGTCCTTGTAATTTATTTTATTGTTCAGGGAATACGGTGCAGTATGGCGGTAAAGGAGAGCAAAAGCCGTCTTGCAACCTACAATGCCTGGACGATAGCATTAAGTTATGGCGATATGACTTATGTTGATTCGGGCAAGGGCGAGGTAATTTTATCCATTCACGGAATTTTCGGCGGTTATGACCAGGCCTATGATACCTGTAAGGATTTTTGTTCCGATTATCGAATTATCGCTCCCTCGCGGTTTGGATATTTGGGAAGCGATGTTTCCGGTGACGGAACGCCTGCCAAACAGGCAGAGGCGTATGTGGAACTTCTGGACAAGCTTGGCATTGACAAGGTGTATCTGTTGGCGACGTCTGCCGGAGGCAGCATTGCAATCCGTTTCGCACTCGATTATCCGGAGCGCACGAGAGGCTTGATTTTATACTGCTCCGCCATGCCACTTGTGGAGAACCGAAAAATTTGCCGAAATATGTCAAGAAATTTTGAGGACTACACGGTTGAAGATTTGCAGGTACCTACGTTGATTTTCCATGCGAAGGACGATAAGCTGGCGAGTTACAATGATACGGAGAGGGCGCTGTCAAGATTCCCAGACTGCACATTCGTTTCCTTTGAAAATGGCGGACATTTGATGGCAGGGCATGGAGAAGAAATCAAAGAAGCAGTTTCCGATTTTGTGGAAAACAGTTTGCATTGACAAAATAAAAGCGTTTGAAAAGACATGACCGGCACCTTGGTGAATGCTTGCGAATCTGAAATGCAGGTAATAGCTGATGAAAAAGCATAAAATGATGTACGTTTTCCCGCAGAAAATCGGAATTTTCGCCTTTGCAACTATCGGTTGACAAAGTGCTATGAGAAAATGGTGGCAATGCAACCGCTATTTTTGTTAGTTTTAATAAAAAAGAAAGGCGGTGTTTTGATATGAATATGGCAGACAGGATACAGCATCTACGAAAGAGCAAAGGGATTTCGCAAGAAGAACTTGCTGATAAGGTTGGTGTATCGAGACAAGCGGTTTCTAAGTGGGAGTCAGAACAAAGTACACCAGACATTGAAAAGGTCATCTTATTAAGTGATTTCTTCGATGTGACAACAGATTATTTACTGAAGGGAATAGAACCAGTATCAGAAAATATTACTAAAAAGAGTGATGCTCGTATCTTTTCTTTGGTGGGTAGTGTTTTTAATTTTATTGGCTTGGTAGTAGCCATTATGATTTGGAAAGAAAAACAAACGTCATTTTCTGTTGCAGTGGGACTAAGTTTAATGGCAGTAGGAGTTATGATATTTGTAATAGGACAGTTTATAGGGGAGAATAAAGAAAAAGCTTCATTTTGGTTTTGGACTGTTAATGTATGGATTGTCATACTAATACCAATTTCTTGTGTGTTTAATGCCATGCAGGGGATTCTTGGAGGGCATTGGTGGACATTTAGACCAACACCAGAATTGGGAAACTCTATAGGCTTTTATGTGTTATGTTGGGGATTCTATTTTGCGGTTTGTATAATCGTAGATTTACTCTTGATTAAACATGCAAAGCGATAAATTTCAGTTTTTCGTGCGGACTAATCAATTTACATATCGAGGAGGTTTTTTGTATGGAATTACAATTATAGCATTTGTGCAAACATTACGGTACAAAATGCGCTGTTAATCACGTCAGCACTACCCTTACGCCGGGTGTGTACGATCTGCTTGGCGCAAACGGCGCGGGCAAGACGACTTTAATGCGTATGATTTGCGGGGTACTGAAATCCACTTCCGGCAGACTCTGTCTGGACAGAAAGTCGATTGAGGAATTGGGGGAAGCATATTACGCCCGCTTGGGGTATATGCCGCAAGACTTCGGCTTTTATCCAGATTTCACCGCCCGTGAGTTTATGCGATACATGGCGGCGGTCAAGGGGCTTGATAAGCGGGAAGCAAAGAACCGAACTGAGGAATTGCTGGAACTCGTCAATCTGCGTGATGTGGCGGACAGGAAAATCAAGTTCTTTTCCGGCGGCATGAAGCAGCGTTTAGGAATCGCGCAGGCGGAACTAAATGCCCCGGATATTCTCATTCTGGATGAACCGACCGCGGACTTGACCCTAAAGAGCGTGTGCGCTTCCGCAATCTGATATCCGATTTTGCAAAGGATAAAATCGTCATTCTGTCAACGCATATAGAGACAATAGTGGCACTACATCGGACAGATTTGTAAGAATCCTTGATTTGCGCGAAAGAAATTTCTGATGGAGTAAACGTGTCTGTGGTATTGGACTGCGGCTTCGGAAACACATCAAAGGAAAAGTAATATTTTTATCATTCAACAGAATAAAAGAAACGTGAAAGACCGTTCATTTTCAAGAAAAAGGGCTACAAATTGAAAAAGGGAAAATGCCGATTGATAATTTTGGATATTTGTGCCCTTAGTTTTCAGCGTAATCCATTTAATAAAAATGCCGTTTACGGCAAAAATATTAAATGGAGATACGAATAATAAGCACAAATACGCACAAAATAATGTTTATACCGTAAATATGGCGCGAATTTAAGGGGAAATACGCTTAATATATTGACTTCCCCTTATTATTGGTTATAATTTAAGGGAAAGAAAAAACATTGAGGGAAAGACAATGAAGATAGATAAAAAACAATGGAAATGGACAAGAGAGCCTAAAGCTTTCTCTATTGAAGATGACAGAATTGAAATAATAACGAATCCGCATACTGATTTATGGCAGCGCACATATTATCATTTTAGAAATGATAACGCCCCTGTGTTGCAGATAACCACGGATGAGAAGTTTTTTTCATTTACTGTAAAGACAGAATTTGAAAGTAAAGTTCGTTTTGACCAGTGTGGCGTAGTTATGTATTTGGATAGTGATAATTGGCTCAAAGGTTCAATTGAATATGAAAATGATGATTTTCAGCATCTCGGAAGTGTGGTAACAAATAATGGTTTCTCTGACTGGGCTACAACTGAAATAGATGCAAGCATAAAATCTATGTGGTATAGATTTAGCAGGCGAGAGAATGATTATTGTATCGAATGCTCCGAGGATGGTGTTAAATATAAGCAGATGAGAATCTGCCATATGTATAAAGCCACTGATGAAATTCAGTTTGGCATTTATGCTTGCAGCCCAGAGGAGTCATCTTTTAAGGCAGCATTTACTAACATGGAAATAACAGAATGTAAGTGGTTGGCTCATGATGGTCAGGCACCGGACGAGGAAATTTAGTAAGACAGCATGGCTGTGTGAGAGGTAGGTGTTTAAGTAATTGAGAACATTTAACTATTCAAAAATAAAAGAAGAAAAATGGGATTCAGAAATTCTTGGTCTCGTAGCAGCAATATACAAGTTCGCAGGTAAGCAGGAATTATATCTCAAGCAAAGACCCGACGAGTTAGAAAAACTTGTGGAGATTGCTAAGATTCAGAGTACCGAGGCTTCAAATGCGATTGAGGGAATTGTAACCACCAATACAAGAATTAAGCAGTTGGTTGAGGAAAAGACCACACCTAAAAATAGAGACGAAGAGGAAATCGCAGGTTATCGTGATGTACTTAATATCATCCATGAGAGTTTTGATGCGATTCCTATTACACAGAATTATATCTTGCAGTTGCATAAAATCCTGTGTAGCCATATGAATAACCCACTCGCAGGGAGAACTAAGAATGTACAGAATTATATCAGCACCACATATCCTGATGGGCATACAGAAGTGCTGTTCACTCCTTTGGCTCCATTTGAGACACCAGAGGCACTTGATAGAATTTGCGAAGAATACAATAGGGTGATTGGAAATTATGAGGTGGAGCCATTGTTGGCAATTCCGATTTTTATCCATGACTTTTTGTGTATCCATCCTTTCAATGACGGTAATGGCAGAATGAGCAGATTGCTTACAACCCTGCTACTTTATCGCAGTGGTTTTTATGTAGGAAAGTACATCTCGCTCGAAGCTAAAATTGCAAAGAACAAGGATTTGTATTACGAGGCTTTAGGTCATTCACAGGATGGTTGGCACGAAGGAGAAGAGGATGCAGTTCCTTTTATAAAATATCTCCTTGGAACTATTCTGGCAGCTTACAAAGATTTCGAAGACCGATTTGAAATTGTAGAAGAGAAACTTCCGGCAATCGAAATGGTTCGTAAAGCCACACAGAATAAGATCGGGAAGTTCAATAAGCAGGACATCCGTGAATTATGTCCGTCTCTTAGTGTAAGTTCAATTGAAGGTTCACTACGTAAGCTTGTAGCAGAAGGAGAACTTCGCAGGGAAGGAACTGGAAAATCTACATTTTATGTCAGATTGAAATAAGAAGAAACAGGCTATTTTCGTATCAAGGATATGTTCCCGTGTACGAAAAATAGCCGTTTTATTGTAGTTTTTAGATTTTGAAAAGTGTTTCAAGATGAGCAAAATATTGAAGTCAAAAAGTGGCTGGGAAAAACGCATATATATAGGAACCCGTAACGTTTTTTCGTGCCATGTTGAGACGGTTGTTCTTCTTTCCAAGGGAATGGCCGACAACAGAAAAGTGAAGGTTGATTTCTCCCTAGAGGATATGGACTTGTCTGAATTTAAAGGAAAAGCAACTTATGAGCAGATAAAAGTATATGTGTTGGAACAGACAGGGCTTAAGGTTTCCAATCTTTATATCGCACAGATTAAGAAGAAATGTGGATTGGATGTTGGTGAGAATTTTAATCTGCCTAAATCTGAGAATGCAAAACAGCCAAAGTGTACACCGGAGAAGGAAGAGGCGATTATGCAGGCGTTTAAACATTTTGGTATTATATAGTTGTGGATAAGAAACAGTGTGTGTTAATAATATAGTTTATTAGCGTAAAAGGGACATTCTAGACCTGTAAATTTTACCGGTTATGGGATGTTCTTTTAAAATGATAATGTGGACATCAGGAAATATGATTACAAAGAATATATGTCGATATTTTCTGTTGTTTTCCAGGATTTTAAATTGTTTTCTTTTGGACTTGGACAAAATGTTTCAGCAAGTTTTCATTACAATGAAGAACTTGCAAAGAAGTGTTTAGAGAAGGCAGGATTTTATGGACGATTGCAGAGTATGAAGAAAGGATTAGAGACTTCTATCTACAAAGATTTGGACGAAGAGGGTGTAGAGATTTCCGGTGGGGAAGCACAGAAGATTGCTTTAGCGAGAGCACTTTACAAAAATGTTCCATTTATTATTCTTGATGAACCGACAGCTGCTCTGGATCCGATTGCAGAATATAAAGTGTATTCAAAATTTAATGAGATAGTACAGGATAAGACAGCGATTTACATCAGTCACAGACTTTCATCCTGTAGATTCTGTGATGTCATAGCAGTATTTGATGGCGGACAGATTGTGCAGAGGGGAGTTCATGATAGATTATTGCAGGATACGCATGGTAAATACTATGAGTTATGGAATGCACAGGCGCAGTATTACACATAGGTTTATTTGATTCACTTAAGAGAATGTACCGAAACTATTAAAGAAGTTCAAGATAAATTAATTTGCAAAAAGTCAATTAACACTTTGCGACAGATTATGGACAGAATTTTTCACAAAACTGATTGTGCAACACTAACAATTTTTTGGGGAATGTATAGTCTCGCAAAAGTAACAACATGGCAATCGAGTAGTATCGGTTGCTTTTTTGTTGCTCACTTTTAGAAATTATCGATTGCCCCAGAAGAATGATTTCTAAAAGAAACCAGATGTCAAAAGGAGGCCTCCTATTTGATTAAGAAGATTTATTCCGACTCAGAGCTTGAGGAAGATTCAACTATCCGGAATTTCCGGATAGTTCAAACCGAAGGTTCACGTCAGGTGACCCGTGATACAAAGCATTATAATCTTCAAATGATTATTGCTGTTGGATTCAAGGTAAATAATGAGCAAGCGGTGCAGTTTCGCAAGTGGGCCAATGGCATCGTGAAGGACTACACCATCAAAGGTTGGGTCATGGATGATGAGCGTCTGAAAAATGGTGGCTCTGTGCTTACAGTAGAATACTTCGACCGTTTGCTTGAGCAGTAATCTGAAAAAGAAAACGCTGGTTGAAAGAATAAGGTATCAGGGATAGAAACAAGGATTTTGAACGCTGCTGTAGGATGTATACATATATCAGGAGGCTTCATTCATGGAGAGTGGAGTCTCTTTTATTTTGCATTGTATAATGGAACACCAGTTTATTTTTTCTGCCACATACGATAGCCAAGAGGAACGGAAAGATAAGATACTTTATCCCTATTCCAGATAGGTACAATCCACAATACAAAATGATATTCTTTTTTTCTGGATGTTTCTGTGATATACTTATATGCAGTCGTATCAGACCGGAAAGGAAATATTATGTTACAAAAATTATATGTTTTTTTCAGGAAAGAAACCGTTTTGTCAATTGCAGTGATCCTGGCGCTTCTTTCTATGTTCTGGGTCAGACCGGATAAGGCTTATTTTACTTATATCGATTTCAGGACTCTCGGGCTCCTCTTCTGTTTGATGGCAATTGTAGCTGGTTTGAAGGCTGTTGGTGTTTTTGATATACTTGCCAAAAAATTGCTGATGGGAACATCGGGAACTGTTGGTGTGATCAGGCTGTTGGTACTCTTATGTTTCTTCCTGTCAATGGTGATCACCAATGATGTGGCATTGATTACTTTTGTTCCTCTTGCACTGATCATTGTGCATAAACTGCCAAAGGAACTGGGCAATTACTGGCTTCTTAAATTAGTAGCCATGCAGACAATCGCTGCTAATCTCGGAAGCATGCTCACACCAATCGGAAATCCGCAGAACCTTTATCTATATGCCAGAGCAGGGATGTCCGTGGCAGAATTAATAACTCTGATGCTTCCCTATTCCGCCACAGCACTTATCCTTCTTCTAATATGGATACAGGTAGCCGCTGCCAAAGCACCTCACGTATGCGGTTCCGAAAAAGATAAAACTCTTTTGGGATTCTCTGACCGAAAAGAACTCAACATGGAATACCTGGCCGCTTACCTGATCTTATTTACAATCTGCCTGCTCACTGTTGCACGTATCATTCCATACCAGATTCCTCTTGTATTGGTTCTTATATATATGCTGCTAAGAAACAGGGAAAATATAAGCAGGGTGGATTACTCCCTGCTTGCCACCTTTATCGCATTATTTATTTTTATCGGCAACCTTGGAAGGATTCCGCAATTCAGCAGTTTTCTGGAAAGAATCATGGCAGGAAGGGAAACACTTACTGCTGTTCTTGCCAGTCAGATTATGAGCAATGTTCCCGCTGCGCTTCTTTTATCCGGCTTTACAGATAATTACCGGGCTTTAATTGTCGGAACCAATATTGGAGGTCTCGGCACTCTGATTGCATCCATGGCAAGCCTGATAAGTTTCAAATATATTGTAAAAGAAAACAGGAATCTGAGAGGGAAGTATTTGGGAATATTCACAGCCTCCAATATTATATTCATGATATTCATGTTAATATTGTATTTTTTTCTTAGATAAAGGTTTTCCCGGAAGACTTGCAGTTATATGGTACGAAGCTGCAAGTCTATTAATTATAAAGTTGTAAATTCACTTGATATTCCGGATAAACTTGTTACAAGAGATTCTATAACACAAGCTGAATTTGATACGATGATGCAGACCGGGCTTGCACAGGCAGCTAAGCAATATGGATATGGAGTAGTGGCTTAATCAATAAGGATTCTCAAATATGCAGAGAGCTTACAAATCAAAATAGCAAAATTGTTGATATAAGGATCGTGTAGAGATACATGATCCTTTTGTTGTGCAAATATAACAAAAAACAAACACAGATTTTGTAACGGGTTATACGCTTAACCTTTGTAAAATCCATATTTCTGTTGTACCATATAATCAGAATATAAAAAAGAGGAGATTGATATGGCACAGAACAGGGTTCGGATTGCGGATGTAGCAGATTCATTAGGCCTAAGTACAGCGACTGTCTCAAAGGTGATTCACGGCAAAACAGAAAAGATCTCGGATGAGACGGTAAAACGTGTCCAGCAGGAGCTTGAACGCTCAGGATATATCCCGAATATGGCAGGTATCCTGCTTGCCAGAAATAATTCAAGAATCATCGGTGTGGTGGTAAATGACAATGAAAAGTATGAAGGACGGGTTTTAGAGGATGGATTTGTGATGTCATCGCTTAATGCTCTTTCCCATGAGGTAAATGAAAAAGGCTATTTTCTGATGATAAAAACGACATCCGACATCAGTGAAATTCCGGTGTTTGCATCTATGTGGAATATGGATGGGCTGATTCTGATGGGTTTTTGTGAAGCCGATTATGAGAAGCTGAGAAACCAGATGAGGATATCGTTTGTAGTGTATGACGGTTATTTTGAAAAATGCTCCAAGGTTGTCAATCTGGTCATCAATCATTATGATGGCGGTTATCAGGCAGGGAAATATTTAAAGGAGCTGGGACATAAAAAGGCGTTGTGCATAGCGGATAATTTCATCTGCATGGATAAAGAGCGCATCGAGGGCTTTAGCAAAGCCTTTGGATTGCAGGAAACATTAAGATGGGAAATACCAAAAACAGAAAAGGAAAGAATGTGCTTTTATGAGGATAAATATAGAGAGCTGATAAAGAACAATGTTACAGCTGTTTTTGCAGTCTCGGATTTTTATGCACTTGAGTTTATGAGGTTTTTGCAGGGAAAAGGCATACAGATTCCAAAAGATATCCAGATAATAGGTTTTGATGACAACCTGGCAAGCAGGGAAAGTAATCCTGCGCTTACGACGATTCATCAGGAGGCGCCTCTTAGGGCAAAAACTGCAATCAAGTGTCTTGAGGCAATGCGCGATGGAGCAGAATGTGAGACAGAAATTGTGTTGCCGGTTGAGTTAATAAAAAGAGAAAGTACGAGGAAATTATAATGTCAAAGTTTATGAAATCATTGTGTAAAATTGCAATTCCGGTCACCTTGCAAAGTATGCTGCAGGCATCATTTTCAATTGTAGACCAGATTATGATAGGACAGCTTGGAGAGACTAATATATCGGCAGTTGGATTATGTGGAAATTTTTCTCTCATTTTTTCGGTGGTAATCGGTGCAGTGAGCACGGTTGCGGGTATATTGATCGCGCAGTTTATCGGTGCGGAGGATACAAAAGAGGCATGGTGTAGCTTTGATGTGAGTCTCATTTGTGGAATTATGATATCAGCATTATTTCTGGTTGCAGCAGGATTTTTTCCGTCATGGATTCTTGGTCTGTACACAAAGGATGTAAGTATTGTAAATACCGGCGCGGTATATTTCAGGATTGTAGCGTTTTCCTATATTCCAATGGCAGTAAGCAATATTTTATCCTCATGGCTGCGCTGTAAGGAGCATGCCACGATACCGTTTTTAGCAAGCTTTGGGGCAGTTGCAGTAAACACAGGCCTTAATTATCTGCTGATATTCGGAAAATTGGGATTGCCATGTATGGGAATAAAGGGAGCTGCGGTTGCAACACTTATTTCGCAGTTGTTTAACCTTGTATTTATTGTTATCGGATTTATCTTATGCATCAGAAAGGATGGAGATAAACCGGCATGGTCATTGCATTTCAGTAAAATTACTATAAAGGATTATCTGGTCATGATTATGCCGATTCTCATCAGTGAGTTTTTGTGGAGCCTCGGACAGAATGTGGAGTCTGCTGTCTATGGTCATCTGGGCACATCAAATCTGGCGGCGTACACACTTACATGCCCGATACAGGGGCTTATCGTAGGAGCACTTAGCGGATTGTCAGCGGCTGCAGGTGTGATGGTCGGCAAGAGGCTTGGCAGGAAAGAATACGATGAGGCTTACACAGAATCGAAGAAGATAATGTATGCAGGCTTAGCCGGAGCGGTAGCCGTATCGACATTGCTCATTCGTCTGGCAGGAGTATATACCGGACTGTATCGTGTAGATGGCAGCGTAAAAGAGCTTGGAAAGATACTGCTTATCGTATTTGCCCTGTATGCACCAATCAAGGTGGAAAATATGATACTTGGCGGTGGAATTATAAGAAGCGGCGGTAATACCAAAATCATTATGGTGATTGATATTGTTGGCACATGGTGCATCGGAATCCCACTGTGTCTGCTTGCAGCGTATGTGTTTAAGTGGGGCATTGTAGGTGTGTACACGCTGCTTACCACTGAAGAAATATTCAGGCTGGTTGTATCACTTGTTATTTTTAAGAGGCGCAAGTGGATGATTAGTTTATCATAGAGATTTTTTATTACCTTAAATAACTTATCAAGATTTTTATTCTGCTTTTTTGCAAGCTTCAGATCTTTTCTGTGTGGGAGATCGGAAACTCTTTTGGGATCGTGGGAGTGATATTCGAAACAAAAATTCGATATTGCCGTAAAAAAAATACGGATAGACTTGAACTTCTTTACAGATAATCATATAATAAAGAAAAAGAAATGGAAGGTGATTATCATGTTAAAGAAATTTAGTGTCGAAAATTTCAAAGGATTTAAGGATAAAATCACATTTGATATAGGAACACCCAGTAATTACAGCTTTAATTCTGAAATAATAGAGAATGGCTGCATAACGAAGGGAATTATATATGGTATCAACAGTTGTGGAAAGTCGAATCTTGGTTTGGCTATCTTTGATATCATTACTCATCTGACTGAAAAGCAAAAACTCCTGGGAAGCTATGATTTTTATCTGAATATGAGTGGAAGAAAATCTTTTGCGGAGTTTGAGTACACATTCGTGTTCGACGGTCATGAAGTTGTATATAAGTACAGTAAAATGGATGTGAATTCCTTAAAGAGTGAAAGTTTGTCCATTGATGGAAAAGAAGTCATTTTCTTTGACTTCCTGACAAGAGATGGATTTACTTTGCTTGAAGGATCAGATACTTTGAATGCATCAATAAGAAATGAAAGCCCGATCTCGAGAGTGAAATATGTAAATAGTAATTCAATTCTTTCAGATAATGTTCAGAATCAGGTATTTAAGAAGTTTATTGATTTTGTCGAGAGGATGCTTTTATTCTATTCACTTGATAGCCGTGGATATGAAGGTTTTATGAACGGATCAGAGAGCATTGCAGAAGGAATTGTTAATAGTGGCAAAGTTAAGGATTTCCAAGAATTTTTAAAAGAAAATGATATCGATTATGAATTATATGGATGCGAGGTCGATGGAAGAAAGGCTATATATTGTCATTTCGACAATAAAGATGCTGACTTCTTCAAGATTGCTTCAACAGGAACCAAATCCCTTGCATTATTCTATTACTGGTATATCCGTATGGAAAAAGCATCATTTGTATTCATTGATGAGTTTGATGCATTTTACCATTATGAATTATCAGAGTCAGTTCAGAAGAGACTTAGAAGAATTAGCGATGTGCAGGTATTTACAACTACACACAACACAGACCTTATGAGCAATGATTTACTCAGACCAGATTGCTATTTCCTTCTTGAGAATAATAGCATAAATGCAATTTCAGAGCTGACAGAAAAGGAGCTTCGTCAGGCTCATAATCTTCAGAAAATGTATAAGGCAGGTGCGTTTAATGGCAGATAAGGACTATAAGGCATTTATAGTTGAAGGAGAAGCCAGAGAAAATATCTATATGCTTTGGAAGAAACTCAAGGCGGATGATTTCGACACAGATATTATTGAGGTCTTAAGGGAAAGTAATAAGAAAATCAGAGAACAATTGGAAGGATTATCAAGAGATGATTTTTCGGAGGTGTTTCTTTTCTTTGATTATGATGTACATCAGACAAATTTGGGAAAGGCAGATATTTGATGTCTCGATCAATACGCTTTTGGGAGAACCCAGAAAGCTGATTTGCCAGTGAATAGGGAGGTATATGGATGAAAGATGTGTTTCTTGTATATGACAAGAGCTGTTTTTATGAAATCGTGATACTCAATTATTTTATGAGCTTTTCAAACTGCGACATGGTTTTCTGTTCATTGGACGGAAAGCCTGTTCGCACTATGGAAGGTTTTTCCGTCAATGTTGATATGCCTTTAGAAGCACTTGAAAAAGATCAAATCAGAAGTTTTATCCTTCCGGGCGGAAACATTGCTGAAATTGACACTCCAGAGGTGAAGTCGTATCTGCAAGCCTTAATGAAACGAGAGATTTTGATTGCCGGGATTTGTGCAGGAGTCGACGTGCTGGATCACGCTGGAATTTTGTGCGATGTGAAATCAACCCATTCCTCAGATGAAGATTGGGTAACAGATAAAAATGTGATAACTGCACGAGCAAATGCATATGTCGATTTCGCAGTTGAAGTTGCGAAGAAGCTGGATCTGTTCGCCAGTGAAGATGATCTTCAGGAAACAATCAACTTCTGGAAACATTATCAAAGAGTGCAGTAGTACGGAGGTGGCAGTGGAATATCTAAGGCAAATTACAGAAGATAATTTTATGGAAGTATTGCATTGAATCTGGTGATTCAGTACATTAAAACGAAACCCTTTGGAGCATCGGACAAAGTAACATTAACCTGTAATATAGACAAAAAATGAGCTGACCTTTGCAATTATATGGATCGTGGTATACTGCGGTCTGCAATCGCTGTATTGTGGAAGGACAGAGGACTGTTTGCCATGTTGGATGCAATGTTTGCTGAAACTGCAGGCAGTGTACCTTTGTTGCTGTGTGTGGTGCTTTGTGGTTTTGCGTCAATGAATTTCATGACAGCACCTTCTATATCCATGGAGGGTATAAGTCTATGGCTTCTCCAATCACTTCCTATAGATACCTGGAAAATTGATGATTCCGGCTTGACTTAATTTAACATTTTAAATATAATAATTGCATACATAAGAAAACGTTCACTCTTCACCGGATGAGTGGTTAAAGCGTCTGGGAGCAAATCGTAGGTGCAGTAATTTACACTGTAAGATTTGTTTCCGGGCGCTTATTTATTTTGGAGGATAGATGCAATATGAATAAGAAAAAAGAATTATTGGTACAGATTATGTGGGAGCTTGCGGGAAGCATCTTTTATGCAATAGGTATATATAACTTCGCCCTGCAGGCAGAGTTTCCTATGACAGGTTTTTCGGGTATTTCGATTATTTTATACCGGCTGTTTAATATTTCCATTGGTTTATCAACGGTCCTGCTGAATATTCCGGTTGCGATACTATGCTGCAAATTATTGGGCAGGAAATTTTTTGTCAGCTCAATAAGATGCATGCTTTTGTCTTCTTTTATTGTTGACTATGTTGCGCCGTTATTTCCGGTGTATCAGGGAGACAGACTGCTTGCGGCATTGTGCACAGGTGTATTTTGTGGAATAGGCTATGCCATGATTTATACAAGAAATTCTTCAACAGGAGGAGCTGATTTTATCATCATGGCTGTAAAAGCATTGCGGCCTTATTTATCGATGGGCAACATCTCTTTTCTTACTGATGTCGGAATTATTCTGGTTGGAGGACTTTTGTTTCGGGATATTGACGGAATGATTTACGGCATGATAGTGAATATACTGTCTGCGGTTGTTATTGATAAAATGATATATGGCATGAATTCAGGCAAAGTAGCCTTTATCGTCACAAAAAATGGAAAGAGAATATGCGATGTAATTGATGAATGCAGTCAGCGCGGAAGCACTATTCTTAAGGCACAGGGAGGATATAAGCAGGACGATATTCAGGTGGTAATGTGTGCATGCAACAGTAAGGAAATGTACCAGGTGCGTAAATCCGTAAAAGATGCAGACCCGGCCTCTTTTATTGTGGTTGTTGAGTCTCATGAGGTGCACGGAGAGGGATTTAAAATGACAAATATTGGAGAAGCAGAACAGTAACAGATAGCAGGATGATAAAATCCAGATATATATAAACAGAAATATACAAACAGAGATATACAAAAAAGGAGCCGGATTAAATCCGACTCCTTTAAAGTGTTGGTAAATTAATTTGGGTACAAAAAATGCGCCTCCAGGGGCTCGAACCCTGCACACCCTGATTAAGAGTCAGGTGCTCTACCAAATGAGCTAGAGGCGCAAACATCTGTGTGAATATCTGTGTCACACGAACAAATGATATTATACACAGGGTTTTACAAAAATGCAAGTACTTTTTTAAAAAAATTTAAAAAATTATAAAAAAGACTTTAAAACACTAAGTACTCCGTTTTCCCAGTAAGGCGCACAGGTGTGTTTTGCGGCTGCGATAACTTCCTGGCGGGCATTTGACACGGCGTAGCTTATACCGGCATTTTGAAGCATCTCAATATCATTCAGATTGTCACCGAAACAGCATACTTCGTCCGGAAGCAGGTCGAATCTGTCTATGAGGTATGAGAGTGCAGTCCATTTGCTGACACCCTTTGCGTTGCAGTCTACCCATTCCTTGCCGGCGGATGCCAGGTGAGCTTTTTTATTCCATGCCGGAATGAAAACCGGTGTACACAGCTCTTCGCATTTGTCGGGATGAAAGACAGTGAATTTGATGATGTCATTTCTGTCAAGCCTTGTGATGTCATCAACCTCACGCATCTCAAAGCCGTATGAATCACGAAGCAGGTGAAAGACTGGGCTGCCACCATCCTCTGCAAAGCAGAAATCAGGAGTAGCAGCAAAGTAATCGCATGCAGGCAGCTCATCGCGGACCATCCGGCACATGCCCTTCCATATATCCTCGTCCATAGGATAGGTTTTTAGGATTTCCTTTGGAGTGCGCACGACTGTTCCTCCGTCTGTTATATACAAAAGCTTGTGCTTTATCGGAGCAAACAGCTTAAATTCGCTTGAAAACTGTCTGCCGGAACAGACTACAAATATTATTCCTTTGTCTATGAGCCTGTCGATGACAGACATGTACTCAGGATCTATGAGCAGTGAGCCGTCCTTTACAAGTGTTCCGTCTATATCTGTTGCTATTAGTTTTATCATTATTTATCTCCCCGGGCGTATATCTTTTGAATATTCAACCATATCATTATAAGAAATTATAATCTCATATGCAAGGGTCTTATAGTGTATTTATTACTGTTTGTGAAAGAAAAAACAGAACAAAAAAACAGAATATATTGAAAGTTTCCTACTCATATTGTATCATAGTAATATTGGCTTCATCTTCAATGCGTTGAAGCAATGAAAACTAAGGGGACGATATTTACTATGATAGTAGCACTTATTGAAAAAGTTTATTCTTTTTTGTGGGGAGATCTGATACACATTCCACTGCCCGGCGGTGGGAGCGTGGGAATCTCCCTGCTCATAATTCTTTTGATTCCGACAGGAATTTATTTCACTGTAAGGACAAGACTTTTACCAATTAGAATGTTTCCGGACATGATAAAGGCGCTGACAGGTAAAAAGGAAAATAAGGACAGCCTGTCCACGTTCCAGACACTCATTGTCTCTACGGCGACGAGAGTGGGCATGGGTAATCTGGTTGGTGTTGTGGCTGCCATATCAGTGGGAGGCGCAGGTGCGGTTTTCTGGATGTGGATAACAGCCATTATAGGTTCATCCACGGCTTTTGTGGAGGCTACACTGGCACAGCTTCACAAGGAGCCGGATCCATTGTACTCAGGCTATCGTGGAGGTCCGGCGTATTACATACACCATTACTTTGAGGATAAATCAGGCAAAAAGAAAAAACATGTTATTATAGCTGTTTTGTTTGCTATATCCGGACTAATCTGTTGGTGTGGCATAAGTCAGGTTATAAGCAATTCAGTTACATCGTCATTTGAAAATGCATTTGGCATACCACCTATTTACACTACCGTAATTTTAGTTGCAGTGGCCGCTGTCATTGTGCTTAGGAAAAATGCTACGGTAAAGGTGCTTGACATAGTTGTTCCTATCATGGCGGTGTGCTATTTTGCCATAACCATTTTTATCATAATTAAAAATATAGGCATGATGCCATCGGTTTTTTCAAGGATATTTGAGGAAGCCTTCGGTATCAGGCAGGTGGCTGCGGGAGGCTTTGGAGCGGTGCTCATGAACGGTGTAAAGAGAGGTCTTTTTTCAAATGAGGCAGGCTCAGGCTCAGCTCCATGCGCTGCAGCGGCGGCAGAGTGCGATACTCCTGTAAAGGCAGGACTGACGCAGGCGCTCGGTGTATTTATAGATACGATAGTGATTTGCAGCTGTACGGCAATGATCATGCTAACAGCACCGGAGAATATAGTGGCAGGGAAAGAGGGCATGGATTTATTACAGTCAGCTATGAGGTATCATCTTGGAGATTTTGGAGTTATTTTTATAGCAGTCACATTGTTTTTATTCAGCTTTTCCACATTCCTTGGTATACTTTTTTATGCAAGGAGTAATGTTGCGTACCTGTTTGGGGATAACTGGATTTCACAGACCATGTACAAGGTGCTGGCTCTTGTTATGCTGTTTGTAGGCGGTATCGCGGCATATACATTTGTCTGGGATCTTGGAGATGTAGGAATCGGCCTTATGACTATATTCAATACAGGTATTCTCTATCTGATGGGTGGACAGGCAATAAAGGAGCTGCGATGCTTCGAGAACAGCAAAGCAAAAAGCAATAGTCAATGCTCACATCAGGGTGATAACGTAACGCAATAACAATAGGAGATATATAAATATGAAAAGAGAATCCTTTAAATCACGTCTTGGATTTATACTGGTAAGTGCAGGATGCGCTATAGGCATAGGCAATGTATGGCGTTTTCCGTATGTGACAGGTCAAAACGGTGGCGGTATTTTTGTACTGTTTTACCTTATATTTCTGATATGCATGGGACTTCCGGTGCTTACAATGGAGCTTGCTGTAGGCCGAGCCAGCAGAAAAAGTGCTGTGATGAGCTACAAGGCTCTTGAGAAGGAGGGCAGTAAATGGCATATTCACGGATGGATAGCCATGCTTGGCTGCTACATGCTCATGATGTATTACACAACAGTCTCAGGCTGGATGGTTGCGTATTTCTTTAAATTCCTAAAGGGAGATTTTACATCAGGCATGAATGCTGATGACACGGCAGCTGCATTTGAAAATCTGCTTGCAGAACCCAGGCAGATGGCTTTCTGGATGATAGTTACGGTTGTGCTTGGCTTTTTGGTGTGCAGCCGTGGTCTGCAGAATGGGCTTGAGAAAATCAGTAAATTTATGATGAGTGCTCTGCTCTTGCTTATAATTGTTCTTGCGGTGCACAGTATCACGCTTTCAGGTGCGTTGGAAGGAGTGAAATTCTATCTTGTTCCAAATCTGGATGCGGTTTCTGAAATTGGAATAAAGAATGTCATAACAGCAGCCATGAATCAGGCATTTTTTACGCTGAGTCTGGGTGTGGCCGCAATGGAGATATTCGGCAGCTATATGGGAAAGGATCGCACTCTTGCAGGTGAGGGTGCAAAAATATGTGCTCTTGATACATTTGTGGCTATCATGTCAGGCCTTATCATTTTCCCGGCTTGCTTCAGCTATGGGGTGGAGGTAGGCGCAGGACCAAGCCTTATCTTTATCACTTTGCCAAATGTATTTGTAAATATGCAGGGAGGCCGCATATGGGGCTGTCTTTTCTTCTTGTTTATGACCTTTGCCAGCTTTTCAACCGTTATTGCGGTATTTGAGAATATTATGTCATTTGCCATTGATATGTTTGGCTGGTCCAGAAACAAGGCTGCACTCGTAAACGCAGTGATAATACTCATTGCGAGTATGCCGTGTGTGCTTGGATACAATGTGTGGAGCAATCTGCACTTTATAGGAGGCAGAGATGTGCTTGACAGTGAGGATTTTATAGTTAGTAATCTGCTTCTTCCGATTGGTTCCCTTGTCTATCTGCTTTTTTGCGTGACAAAGTGGGGCTGGGGCTTTGATAAGTATATAGATGAGGCAAATACAGGAGCAGGACTTAAAATTTCAAGGAAGCTTAAGCCGTATTTTCAGTTCATACTGCCGCTTTTAGTTTTGTTTATTTTTATACAGGGATTGATATAGTTACGTATTTTTTGAAAATCAGACAGGAGAGTGTAAAATATGTTAGATCAGAATACATTTATAGAGACAGTGCAGAGCGTGGCCGAGATTATCAGGACATCAGCGGAGCCGATAGGCAGAGATGAAATCATGTCTTATTTTAAGGATATGGAGCTTAATAAGGCGCAGGAGGATATGGTATTTGAATTTCTCATCACACCACATGAGCAGGAGAATGAGAGTGCAGGTGATTATGAGGATGAATCACAGGAAGAATTACATGGGGATGAATCGTCTGAAAATGCTGCATTAAACAATGTAATTTACTCAGAAGGAGATTCGATGGATGCCATAGCAGGTGGAAAGAATAATAAGGCTGAGCAGGATAATGAAGCTGAGCCTGACATAGATGAGGATAGCCTTATCCCGGATTCACCTATGTTTAGGATGTATCTTGAGGAGCTTGAAGAGATACCTGATTATACGAAAGCCGAGCAGGACGATATGTACAAAAAGCTGCTCGCAGGTGATGAGAGTGTGATACACACTATATCAAATTTCTGGCTCAAAAGTGTGCTTGCCATGGCAAAGAAGCTTGCCGTTACATCAGAGGGCTTTGAGGACGTAGTACAGGAGGGAAACATGGGACTTTTCATGTGCCTTACTGAGCTCTGCGGCTGCGGGGATGAGATAGATGTGGAAAAAGAGCTTTTGGATGCCATAGAGGAGTCTATGAAAGAGTGTATCAGGGAGCAGACCGGTGAGGATGAGAGCGAGAATACTGTGGTAGGAAAGGTTTCATTGGTAAACCGTGCAGTGGAGAAACTAAAATCCGATAAGGGTTTTGAGCCGAGCCTTAGTGAGCTTTCAGGCTACACCGGCGTGGATGAGGAAGAGCTTGAAAAGCTTCTTGAGCTTATCAAAAAGGCTGATGTGGAGAAAAATAAACAGGACAGTAAATAATCGGTGTCATTTGTAGATTTGTGTCATATATTAAACCATACCTGAATATATGAAAGGATGGAAAATATATGGCACGATTTACTAATCAGGCACAGCTTCGTTATGGCAACAATGTAGCCAATTCAAATATAGCAGTCGGAGAAATACTGGAGGTGCTTTCTGCTACGAAAACAGCAGTCAAAAACACCTACAATCAAAACGATACAATAACCTATGTGGTGAGCATCGTAAACTCCGGAAATACCGCGATAAACGGTCTGACACTTTCTGACAATCTAGGTGCTTATACCTTTAACACCAACACTCTTGTACCATTAACCTATGTGAATAACACCGCAAAATACTATACAAACGGCACACTCCAGGCAGCGCCTGCAGTAACCCAGGGACCGCCTCTTAGCATCACAGGCATAAATGTCCCGGCAGGTGGCAATGCTACTGTCATCTATGAGGCAGCGTTAAATGAGTATGCTCCTCTTGGCATAGAGGCTGCAGTCACAAACACTGCTACAGTTAGCGGTACCGGAATCACTCCGGTCACAGCAGCAGAGACGGTAAATGCCGAGGCTGCACCAAATCTTGCAATTACTAAGTCGGTAAGCCCTGTTCCTGTGACGGAAAACGGTACACTGACCTATACCTTCAGGATTCAAAACTACGGAAGCGTTGCGGCAACCAATACCACAGGCGTGGTTATAACAGACACATTTGCTCCGGTTTTGAACAATCTTACAGCCGCATTAAACGGCACAGCCTGGACTGCAGCTACAGATTACACTTACAATGAGACGACAGGCACATTTTCGAGCACGGCAGGTGCAATCACTGTTCCGGCTGCAACATACACACAGGATAGCACAACCGGAGCGTGGGTTGTCACACCGGGTGAGAGCACACTTGTCATCACAGGAACAGTGTAGCGGCAGAGGTGATTAATTTTAAGACTTGTTTAATTTAAGGGATAAAAGTTGAAATATTGATACTAAATATGTAAAATAAATATAGCTATTTATGAATAAGATGATGAAGACGATCATCAGCAGTTATAATTGATTAACCGGGGGATAAGACAAATGAATAATGCACAGTTAGTGATATACGAAGTAAAAAAGGCAGTAAAGGGCAAGGATGATTGTATCATCAAGGCATTTGCTGCCTTTTTGGCAGGTGGACATATACTGCTTGAGGATGTGCCGGGAGTGGGCAAGACTACGCTTGCAGTAGCTTTTTCAAGGGCTATGGCGCTTGTGAATCACAGAGTACAGTTCACTCCGGATGTGCTGCCTGCTGATATACTTGGCTTTTCGATGTATCAGAAGCAGACCGGAGAGTTTGTGTACCGCGAGGGTGCCGTGATGTGTAATCTGTTTCTGGCAGATGAGATTAACAGAACAAGTCCCAAAACACAGTCTGCGCTTTTGGAGGTTATGGAGGAAGGAAATGTCACTGTGGATGGAATAAGCAGGAAGGTCCCGGAGCCGTTTATAGTGATGGCCACTCAAAATCCAAAGGGCAGCGCCGGTACACAGCTGTTGCCGGAGTCACAGATTGACAGGTTTATGATATGTATGAGCATGGGATATCCTTCACATGATGCAGAGGTGGATATCGCAAAGGGCAAAAGTGTGAAGGCTGATGAGTATACGATAAAGCCTGTTATGAATGCACAGGGACTTGTTGAGATGCAGGGAGAGGTTGAGCAGGTGTTTATACATGACAGTATTTATTCGTACATTGTGGATCTGGTTGATGCGACAAGGACCAGTCCGTACATTGAGCTGGGAGTGAGTCCGAGAGGTACGATTGCGTGTGTTAGGATGGCAAAGGCATATGCGTATCTGAGCGGGCGAAGCTATGTCATACCATCTGATGTGGTTTCTGTATTTGCGGATGTGACAAAGCACAGAATCGTGCTAAATACCAAGGCGAGAGTATCACACGTATCAGAGCTTTCAGTGATAGATGAGATACTAAAGGCTGTTAAACAGCCGACAACTTATGTGAAAAAGGCAGGTAATCGTGATTAGTTTTTTGATAGGAATAATTACTGCAGCTATAGTTTTTTATATGTCGATGATATACGGTAATGCTGCGCTGGCACTGCTTGGCTGCTTTATGTGTGTGTTTATGGTGCTGACATTTATAGCATTGCTTGTAAAGGCGCGCCGTGCGGTGGCAGCTATAAACATTCCGATAGCTATCGCCACACAGGGCGAGAGTATCAGGGTGAGTCTTTCCTGCCGGCTGAAGGAGGCAGGCTTTGATAGTGTAAAATACCGTGTAACAGTGAAAAATAATTTATCCGGCGAAAAAAGTACAAAATGGCTGTCAGGAGGCAGTGATTTTTTGTACAGCGTGAACCTATGCGGCAATTATGAATTTGAGCTTGTAAGGATAAAGCTATATGATTTTTCGAGGCTTTTTTTTGTCACGAAAAGAGTTAAAAAATATGCAAATGTTGAGGTGATGCCGCAGATTGATGAGATTCCTGTGAGGATAACGGACAGAGTGAGAAATTTCTTTGGAGATTCTGATATATATGATGATATAAGACCGGGATATGATCCGTCTGAGATGTTTGATGTCAGAAAGTTTCAAAACGGTGACAGGCTGCAGAGTGTGCACTGGAAGCTTTCTGCAAGGACTGATGAGCTGATGGTAAAGGAAAACAGCCTGCCAAAGGCATGTGCGGTTGCCATAGTCGCAGACTTAAAGGGGATAAAGAAGGGCAGACAGGCGGATGCTTTTATGAAGCTTCTTGTCTCACTTTCCTTTTCACTTATGGATCAAAAATGCCCTCATTATGTGGCATGGTATGATACCGCCATAAACGATATTGTGAGAGCCAGAGTGGATGACGAGGAGGGCTTTTACATATTTTTGAACAGTTTTCTTAAAATAAAGCCGGATACAAAAAATGATGCACTTTTTTTGTATGAGGAAAAGTACCGGGCAGAAAAGCTTGTGTGTCTGCTTAGCGTGGACGGAAGACTTCAGATAAAAAGGGGAGAGGAGATAGTTGGCAGAGCGGATGAAAAAAACGAGATTGTCATCTAGAAAAAGCAGATGGCAGAGATCTGACACAAATGAGATAAAGCCTGATTATAATAATGCATTTACAGTGCTTGGTGTTCTGATTACTGAACTTGCCAATGCAGCTGCAGCAGTACTTCTTACGGTGTGTGCAGTGTCTGTTGTGAATACGACCGTTTCACATGTGAGATGCCCATATTATGTGTATGTGTGGCTGTTTATTTTTTCGGTGATAAGCGGCTTTATAAACAGGCTTACATCGCTTGATACAAGAAAATGGGTGCGCCATGCGATAAATACGGGGCTGCTGCTTGTATTTTTGCTTGGAGTGTTTATTGCAAACTGGCAGGCTGCAGAGCATATAAAAGACGGCTTTTTGTATGTAAAGGGCAGGTATCTTGAGATAATAAATGTGTACTATGGCACTTCATTTGTCTGTCCAAAGGGCGATAAAGCCTTTGCGGGGGCATTTGTTGGCTTTGTATCGTTTATAGTTATGCTTTTGCTGGTGACACTGGCGGTTCAAATTAAAAGAAGACGCATGCTCACATTATTTCCAACGCTTATGCTTGCGGTACAGCTGTGCATAGGCAAAAGCCCCAGTGTCAGCGAGGTCGTTATGCTCACACTGTGTACACTCTGGTGTCTTATCGCAGATGGCAACGCACGCACAGTGGCAGGATATGATGCAAATGGCAGTGCACAGGGCAATGAGGCTTTAAGGATAGCAGCGTCGTTTTTATACATGGTGGCAGTGTCGGCAGTACTTTTCATATGTGTATTTGCGTTTGAACCTCTTGCTGATACACTTGCCGGTAAAAAGCCGCAGATGCTTGCCTTTCAGAAGGATTTGGAGGGCAGCGTAAAGTCATTCTTCAGCTTGGGAATTGATTTACAGGATGGCACGGTTAGTAATCACTATCCAAGCTACAGTGAAAAAACAGTGATGATGGTAGAAGCAAAGGCAGGAGTACCTTCTAATATTTATCTGAGAAGCTTCTACGGTGATACCTATGAGAATGGCAGATGGATTAAAAAGTCTGATTTTTCCGGGATGGAAAAAGAGTATCATGATGCTTCAAGGATGACAGCCTGGCAGACTGCAATCGGATTAGCCACGCTGCTTGATGGTTATTATGATGATGAGACCAATCCTGCCACCGAAAAGTATACAATCACGATGAAGAAGCTTTCCACCAAATACACCTATTTGCCGTACTGTATCGACCCGTACAGTATAGATGCCAAGGGCGATATAGATTTTGACGAAGACTTTGTTATCACAAAGGATAAAGCGACAAAGACTATCGAGGTGTCGGCGTGTCCCGGTTTTTTCGATGGTAGTCTGGAAATGTCTATCCTTGAGCCGGAGCAGCCTCTTGAGGTCAACAATGATTTCTATGTGGCATACAATGATTATGTAATGGAAAACTATACTGAAAAGCAGGGCGGTGACGGAATTGTTGCAAAAGATGCGAAGCTGCTTCTTAGGACCGGACAGCTCACAAGCAATATGATGTACACAGGCGATATAAGAGAAAATGATGCCAACAGGATTGCGGCAGCACAGCTGGTGCAGCAGTTTCTGACATCGAAGGCTTTTAAGTTCAGCAAAAATCCTCCTTCAACAGGCGGGAAGGATGTAGTTGAAAATTTCCTCTCAAATAGCAGACAGGGCTTTTGTGTGCATTTTGCATCGGCTGGCACGATGATACTCAGACAGATGGGCGTTCCATGCCGTTATGTAAGCGGATACTGTGCAAAGGAGGACAGCTTCAAATCCGGTGAAAATGATGAGGATATATGTGAGGTGAAGGATTCGCAGTCGCATGCCTGGGTTGAAATATATCTGGATGATTTCGGATGGATTCCGGTGGAGGTGACACCGGGATATTTTGAGTATGTGACAGGTGAGAATCCGTTTGACTATATTGGTGTCAAAGAAAAGAAAACGAATGCCGGTGATGCTTTGGATGATACTGAGAATATGAATGATGCTGCGGTAAATGAAGATAATGCATATGAAGATGCAGCAGATCAAGATGCAGAAAATGAAGATACAGAAAATACAGATGTAAAAAATGATGGCACAGCAAACGATACTACAGCTAACAGTGCATCAAACCAATATGAGTCAGGTGATGGAAGTGAGAATGCTTATGGTTCACAGTCAGGTGCGGATAAACGTACAGATGCTCAGAACTCAAAAACGAGACTTCATATACCACCGGTGATTTTAAAAACCTCACTCTGTGTGATTTTTCTGACTGCACTTACAGCCATCATAGTTTATATCAAAAGGCGAAGAAAAATTTTGTGGGAAGCAAGACTTGCAAAAAGGGTGAAAAAAGGCCGTTACAGCAGGGCAGCAATAATGATAAACAACCGCATCTACAAAGGACTGGGACATCCTTCAAAAAACAGGACAGATGAGCTTTATCTGGCTAACCTTAAGGAAAAATATTGCGGACCGGATTATTGCGAAATCCACTGGGACGAGTACATGCGCATCATACAAAAGGCTGTGTATTCATCAGAGGGCATCACAGGTGAAGAATGCTTTATGGTGATGGAAACATGGAGGCGTCTGGAGAAAAAAGACATTAGACATAATTCACAAAAAAACATGTATAAAAACAGCATGATTAACAAAAAATAAACTCGTAAGGTAAATTGTGTTGAAATAATAAGGCTTCTGTGATATAAACTTAAGCAGACGTGTTACTTTTAGGGAGGCATTTGTCGTACATAACTTTTAACAGGGTTAGTGTATGATAAGTGCCTCCTTTTTGTCGCTGGAGCAAAAAAGAATGATAGGTGCAAATCGGTACATACCCTGCATTTATAGGAGGAAAAGCTCATGAAAGACAAAATTTTTGGTGTCCTGCAGAGAGTAGGACGAAGCTTCATGCTTCCAATCGCAATCCTTCCGGTAGCAGGCTTGCTTTTAGGACTAGGAAGCTCATTCACCAACACCACAACAATTGAGACCTATGGTTTACAGTGGCTGCTCGGAGATAAGACTATACTCCATGCACTTCTTGTAATCATGAATGCGGTCGGAAGTGCCATATTCGATAACCTTCCGCTCATTTTTGCGGTCGGAGTAGCAATCGGAATGGCAAAGAAGGAAAAAGAGGTGTCAGCACTTTCAGCAGTCATAGCATACTTTGTTATGAATGTATCAATCAATGCGATGCTCAAGATTTCCGGAAAAATCCTTGCAGACGGAAGCATTGCAAAGGATGTGCTTGATGGAACCATCACATCAGTATGCGGTATCCAGTCGCTGCAGATGGGCGTGTTTGGCGGAATTATCGTAGGACTTGGAGTGGCAGCACTGCACAACCGTTTCTACAAGATTGAACTGCCGAATGCATTGTCATTTTTCGGTGGAACAAGATTTGTGCCTATCATATCAACAGTGGTATATCTTTTTGTAGGAATCTTAATGTATTTTATCTGGCCGACAGTGCAGAACGGAATCTATGCACTCGGCGGAGTGGTGACAGGAACAGGATATTTCGGAACACTTCTCTTTGGTATCATAAAGAGAGCACTTATTCCATTCGGACTGCACCATGTATTTTACATGCCGTTCTGGCAGACAGCAGTCGGTGGAACGATGGAGGTTGCAGGACATATGGTTGAGGGTGGACAGAACATCTTCTTCGCACAGCTTGCTGACTCTGCAAACATCGCACATTTCAGTGCCGGTGCCACAAGATATTTCTCGGGAGAGTTCATTTTCATGATTTTCGGTCTTCCGGGAGCAGCACTTGCAATGTATAAATGTGCAAAGCCGGAAAAGAAAAAACAGGCAGGAAGCCTTTTACTTTCTGCAACACTTGCATGTATGTTTACAGGAATCACAGAGCCTCTTGAGTTCTCATTCCTTTTTGTAGCACCGGCTCTCTTTGCAGTACAGGTAGTGCTCGCAGGAAGCGCATACATGATAGCACATATTTTAAACATCGCTGTAGGACTTACTTTCTCAGGAGGATTACTTGATTTCTTCCTGTTTGGTATATTGCAGGGGAATGAAAAGACAAGCTGGATGCTTGTGATTCCGGTGGGAATAGTATATTTCTTACTGTATTACTTTATTTTCAGCTTCTTTATAAAGAAGTTTGATTTAAAAACTCCGGGCCGTGAGGATGACGACACTAAGACAAAGCTATACACCAAGGCAGATGTAAATGAAAGAAAAGCTGCTAAGGACGTAAAGAACTCTGACGAAAAAGCAGGGACTGTAGCAGATGAGCTCTCACAGACCATATCACGAGGTCTCGGCGGCAAAGCCAATATCTCAGATGTGGACTGCTGTGCAACAAGGCTTCGTATCACAGTAATTGATCCCGACAAGGTAAACGATGCGCTTCTTAAATCAACAGGAGCATCAGGAGTCGTGCACAAGGGACAGGGCGTACAGATTATCTATGGACCAAGAGTAACAGTGATTAAATCAAATCTGGAGGATTATCTTGCAAGCGTGACAGAGGAGCATTTCGAGGACGATGCAGTAGAAAATAATACAGCAGACGCATCAAAGACAAAAGATTCAAACCCCTCTTCTGATAAAGCACAGGATTCGGATGTTGAATCAGAGCCGACAAGCACAGTTATCATCTCAAGCCCTATGACAGGAATAGCAGCAGACCTCTCAACAGCGCCGGACGAGGCCTTCGCCGGCAAAATGATGGGTGACGGAGCAGTAGTCACACCTGAGGAGGGGATAGTTGTAGCACCTGAGGATGGAACTGTTTTATTCGTTTTTGATACAAAGCATGCTTTGGGATTTACAACCGACTCAGGAATTGGTATGATAATCCATGTAGGAATTGATACAGTAAAGCTCGAGGGTAAAGGCTTTGACGTACAGGTTGAGGCAGGATGCCATGTTAATAAGGGCGATGTGCTCATGAAGCTTGACCTTGACTACTTAAAGGCGAACGCACCATCAGTTACCACTCCTGTCATCTGCACAGAGCTAAAAGATAATCAGAAAATCCGCCTCATCACAGACGGACCGATTAAGGCAGGAGAGCCTCTCTACGCAGTTGACACCTACGAGAAGTAATTCATACTTCATGATAATTGAATTGTCCGGTTATGTTAATAATAAATCCTAGATTATTCACGGCTGTGCCATGAATAATCTAGGTTAAAGGTTGATCTCAATCAGTTTATCGAGAAAAATTACCCGGAGTCATTCGCACTGGCAGGTGAGATATGTAAGGAGCTTGGAAAGGACTTAAATCATGAGTTTTTGGACAATGAGACAGGCTACCTTGCCATACATATCGAGCAGATTAAGTGTGATGAGATGGTAAGTGAATAAAAAATGTGAAAATCTTCCTGCACATTAGGTTATGTGTGGGAAGGTTTTTTCTGTGAAAGAAGAACAGCAACGGAAGAAATGGATGGGGATTTGCGTAAAAAAATAGATATAACAAATGGGGATTTGCGTAAAAAATCAGTTTACACGAGTGGGGATTCGGAATATAATAGTAACAAAGAGGTGATTTTTATATGGAAAGACATGTATTTAAACGTAAAATTTATAATGAAATACTTGAATGGAAAATCAACCGAAGCGACAAATATGCACTTCTTGTGAAAGGTGCCAGGCGAACCGGCAAGTCGACGATTGTTGAAGAATTTGCTAAAAATGAATTTAAATCATATATCCTGATTGATTTTGCGCATACAAGCAAGGATATTATTGCTTTATTTGATGACACATATGAGCTTGATTTCTTCTTTTTACAGCTACAGCAGTTAACCGGTGTGAGATTATATGAAAATGAATCCGTTATAATATTTGATGAGGTCCAGCTTTTGCCAAAAGCAAGACAGGCAATCAAGTATCTTGTTGCTGATGGCCGATATAAATATATAGAAACAGGTTCATTGATTTCGATAAAAAAGAATACGATGGATATATTAATACCAAGTGAAGAGCATATGATATCTATGTATCCTATGGATTTTGAAGAGTTTTTGTGGGCAATAGATGACGAAATCACAGCAGAGACGATTAAACTACTTTTAAAAAATAAAAAAGCAGCAGGAAATGCGATGCATAGAAATTTGATGCGTAAATTTAGACTGTATATGCTAATCGGAGGAATGCCTCAGGCTATTGAAGCTTATCTGGAACATAATAATCTTCAGATTGTGGATGAAACGAAAAGGGAGATTGTTGAGTTATATGAAGAGGATTTTACAAAAATAGATGGAACCGGACTGGCAGGAGATATATATGATGCAATTCCGGCAAGTCTTAGTAAAAATGCATCAAGATATGTGTTGTCAAAAGCGAGAGAAGGGGTACGTGCAAAACAAGTGAGAGAGATATTACCTGATATACTCAGCTCATATACTGTAAATATTGCATATCATGCAAACAACCCCGGGGTTGGAATGTCTCTGGAAAAGGATATAGACAGATACAAGCTATTTACATCAGATGTTGGACTGTTTATTACGCTTGCATTTAAGGATAAAAAATATACGGATAATATAATCTATAATAAGCTGTTGTCAGACAAGCTGGAAGCAAACCTGGGATATGTTTATGAAAATGCGGTAGCACAGATGTTGACAGCAAAAGGAAACAATCTGTTTTATTACACAATGAAAAGTGAAACTTCAAATCATTTGTACGAGATAGATTTCCTGCTATCAAATGGAACTAAAATTAATCCTATTGAAGTGAAATCCGGAAATTACAGAGAGCATAAATCATTGGATACATTTTGTGAGAAATTTAGCAGCCGAATCAGAGAAAAATATGTTGTTCATACAAAAGACTATAAATGGGAGAATGGGATAGATTATCTGCCTGTGTATATGATACCATTTATTGAAGGAGAATAAAGGATTTGTTTTAGCTGAAAGTGTTGATAAAATCGTACGAAATACGTAAAATAATGGTACGAAGAAAGGAGGTATCAAAATCATTGTTTGGAATATTGCCAAAGGAGGCAGATATAGAAGCTGCAAAAGCAGAAAGGCTTGGTGAAAAATAGATGCGGTTGTTGAAAAGCTTGATGATGAGTATGTTAAAATTATGTACAAATCTTCCTTAATGTGGTACACTACATAGTTGTATCAACAAACATCCGATACATAAAATACATATGAAATCAATTTAAAGGAGATATATATACCATGAAACTCGGCATCGTCGGACTTCCGAACGTCGGAAAGTCTACATTATTCAACTCACTCACAAAGGCAGGAGCACTTTCAGCAAACTATCCTTTTGCTACAATCGACCCAAACGTAGGTATTGTTTCAGTGCCTGACGAGAGAATCGTAAAGCTCGGAGAGCTCTATCACACAAAGAAGGTTACACCTGCAACAATCGAATTTGTTGATATCGCAGGTCTTGTGAAGGGAGCCAGTAAGGGTGAGGGACTTGGAAACCAGTTCCTTGCAAATATCCGTGAGGTGGATGCAATCGTACACGTGGTGCGCTGCTTTGAGGATACAAACATTATCCATGTAGATGGCTCTGTAGATCCTGCAAGAGATATCGAGACAATCAATCTTGAGCTTATTTTCTCGGATGTTGAGATTCTCGACAGGCGAATTGCAAAGATTGCAAAGCAGGCAAGAATGGACAAGACACTTGCAAAGGAGCTTGAGCTTGTTGAGGCAGTAAAGGCTCATCTTGAGGACGGAAAGATGGCCAGAACCTTTGAAGTGCCTGATGATGAGGATGCACAGCTTTGGTTCAAGGGCTATAATCTACTTACAGCAAAGCCTACCATCTACGCAGCAAACGTATCAGAGGACGACCTCGCAGATGACGGCGCAAGCAATCCGCATGTTGCAAAGGTAAGAGAGATGGCAAAGGAAGAGGGCGCAGAGGTATTTGTTATCTGTGCACAGATTGAGCAGGAGCTTGCAGATCTCGATGAGGACGAAAAGAAGGAGTACCTTGAGGATTTAGGTGTTGAGTCAAGCGGTCTCGATAAGCTTGTAGCAGCCAGCTATTCACTTCTCGGACTTATTTCCTTCCTCACAGCAGGAGAAGATGAGTGCCGTGCATGGACTATAAAGAAAGGTACAAAGGCACCACAGGCAGCCGGCAAGATACATACTGACTTTGAGCGTGGCTTCATCAAGGCGGAGGTAGTCAATTATCAGGATCTTCTCGACAACGGAAGCCTTGCAGCCGCAAGAGAAAAGGGCATCGTAGGCATGGAAGGAAAAGAGTACGTTGTTAAGGACGGAGATGTAATTCTTTTCAGATTTAATGTATAATTTTATAAATAAAACGCTTTTATAAGCACAAAATCAAAAAGAAACGCATAAGATAGACCAAGGGAGGTCTGTTTTATGCGTTTTCTGGATTTATGCGAAAAAGAGGTTGTGAGCGTGGAGGAGGGCAGGTTCATAGGGCATGTGCGTGACCTTGAGTTTGACCCGCTCTGTGGCAAAATCTGTGCGATTATCGTGCCGGGACCGGGAAAATATATGGGAATATTTTGCAGGGATTATGAATATTGTATTCCATGGGTTAAGATTGTGAAGATTGGACCTGATATAATATTGGTAAATATATGTGAGTCTGATATGCGGCGCAAGCTGTTGTGATTTTATAAATAGGTAACTGCTCAGAACCATTGATAACAAAAATGTGATAAAAAAGTTAAAATCAGTACAAAACATATTGACAACGAAAATTAGTATAGATATACTGAAATATGTATAGGTCTTTTTAAATACAGATGATGATTTGAAGTATTATAATATAATGAGAAACAAAGATATTTTGCTTCTTCATATTATATGATATCTACGGAGGGTACAGCATGAAGTGTCCATTTTGCAGTAGTGACAACACAAGGGTAATAGACTCAAGACCAGCTGATGACAACAGCTCTATCAGGCGCAGAAGGCTGTGCGATGATTGTGGCAAGCGTTTCACTACATATGAGAAGGTGGAGACAATCCCACTCATCGTTATAAAAAAGGACAACAACAGAGAGCAGTATGACCGCTCCAAGATTGAAAAGGGCGTGCTTCTTGCATGTCACAAGAGACCGATTTCAGCAGATACAATCTCAAAGCTTGTAGATGAGGTTGAGATAGAAATCTTTGCCAGAGAGGAAAAGGAAATCTCTACATCACTCATCGGAGAGCTGATTATGGACAGATTAAAGGACCTTGATGCGGTAGCATATGTGAGGTTTGCGTCAGTTTACAGAGAGTTTAAGGATGTCAACACCTTTATGACAGAGCTTAAAAAGATGCTTGACACCAAATAGTGTTTAGTTAGCAGTATTTATTTTGAAAAGGATGTGAAAGCACGTATGAACATTTCCGGTATTCGCCCGAGCGAAGGCTTTTATTCATACAATTCCATAAGGTTAAACGAGCTTAGAAACAGCCAGATTATGAGGTCAAAGCAGGCGGTGGATGACACAGCTTCGCAGCAATCCATTGCTGATGATACAGCTGATTACGAGGCTGCAAGGGCAAGGCAGAGCTTTACTTCGCTTGATTATGCAAATACATATGATTCCAATGCGAGCTATGAGCTTAAGGGTGCTGACAGTGATATCAGCTCGCTTGATGTCACAAAGGCAGTATACAATTTAGACAAGGATAAGGTATTGCAGCAGTATCAGCATTTTGTCGGCAGCGCGGATGGTATGATTATGCAACATGCGGCCTTGAATGAACAGATTAACAGGGAGACAGAGAATTTTATACTATGAGTTTTTTATACCCGGGAGAGTACATTGACTCGACATATAGCATAGATTTTGATAAATTATATAAGGAGGGATACAGGGGCATTATTTTTGATATCGACAACACCCTTGTGACTCATGGTTCGCCTGCTGATGAGCGGGCGATTGCATTGTTTAAGCATCTTAAGGAGCTTGGCTTTTCGTGTCTGGTGCTCTCAAACAATAAGGAGCCGCGTGTGAAGAGCTTTGCTAAGCAGCTTGGGATAAAGTATATCTACAAGGCAGGAAAGCCCAAGCCGTCCGGCTATCGTACGGCGATGGAGAAGCTTGGCACAGATACGAAAAACACTCTTTTTGTGGGAGATCAGATATTTACAGATATCATCGGAGCTAATCTTACGGGCATCAGATCAATACTTGTAGCACCTATTGACCCACATGAGGAGATACAGATTGTGCTTAAGCGCTTTATTGAAAAGCCTGTAATTGCATGCTACAAGAGGCATTTGAAGAAAGTAAATAAATAATTTTTAACTAATAATTTAAAATTTGGAGGCATATATATTATGAAGATTGCAATCGGAAACGATCACGCAGCAGTTGAGCTTAAAAAGACAATAATGGAGTACGTTGAGAGCATGGGGCACGAGGTGACCAACTTCGGCACAGATTCAAGTGAGAGTTGCAATTACCCGGAGTATGGTGAGAAGGTGGCTAATGCAGTGGCGTCAGGCGAGTTTGACTGCGGAATACTGATATGCGGTACCGGTGTAGGTATCTCAATAGCAGCCAATAAGGTCAACGGTATCCGTGCGGCAGTTTGTTCAGACACAGCCACAGCACGCCTTGTAAAACAGCACAACAATGCCAATATCATAGCCTTTGGTGAGAGGATTGTAGGTGTTGAGCTTGCAAAGGATATCGTAAAGGCTTATCTGACAGCCGAGTTTGAGGGCAGCAGACACGCAAAGAGAATAGCTATGATATCGGATATCGAGGCTAGAAACTAATATAAAACCAATACAAATTCATGCAATAGAAAATAAATACTTGAAATGTATTGCTTTTTATTGTAGAATGGACGAATGAGAGAGCTTAGGCTCGCACGATTTAAGGAGGAAGTAACTAATGATTTCAGCAGGAGATTTCAGAAACGGTGTTACTATCGAGTTCGAGGGAAACATCTATCAGATTATCGAATTTCAGCATGTTAAACCAGGAAAAGGTGCAGCATTTGTACGTACAAAGTTAAAGAATATCATCAGTGGTGGTGTTGTTGAGAAGACATTCCGTCCAACAGAGAAATGCCCTACAGCACACATTGACCGTAAGGATATGCAGTATCTTTATGCAGATGATGATTTCTATCATTTCATGGATGTTGAGACATATGACCAGATTGACTTACCAAAGGATGAGGTTGGCGATTCTCTCAAGTTTGTAAAAGAGAACGAGATGTGTAAGGTTTGCTCACACAAGGGCAATGTATTTGCAGTTGAGCCACCACTTTTCGTTGAGCTTACTGTTACAGAGACAGAGCCTGGCTTTAAGGGTGATACAGCAACAGGTGCTACAAAGCCTGCTACAGTTGAGACAGGTGCTACAGTTTATGTACCACTTTTTGTTGAGACAGATGATGTTATCAAGATTGATACAAGAACAGGTGAGTACCTTTCACGTGTATAATCTGTAGTTTTAAGAGTCTGCACATATTCCGGTATGCTTGGAGTATGTGCAGGCTTTTTTTATTTGTGTGCTGTGTGGCAGGTGAGAATTCCGACAGCAAGTGTCATAAACACATGCGACACAAGCATAGCCCACAGATATGCATCTATCCCATAGTGGGGGACGAGAAGCATAATCATCAGAATTCTTATCGCACAGGTGAGCAGATTGACGAAGAGCACCTGCTTTGCTTTGCCCAGACCATGCAGTATGCTGCAGAGCATTCCACTTATGTGCATCAACGGGCACAGAAAACACAGCCTTCTAAGAAAATATCCACAAAGCTTCGATGAGAAAAGAAAAACCCCTATAAAATCCGACAGCAGATAGAATATGCATGTAAAGATAAGTCCAAAGCATAGCCCGAATAAGGCACAGGAGTTTATGGTTTTAGTGATTTTTGTATCCTTTCCGGCGGCATTTGCTTCAGAAATGGATGGCAGAAGCATCACGCAGGCGCAGCTGCAAAGCACACCGGGGAATAAAAGTACGGGAAGGGTGAGACCGGAAATGGTTCCGAATATGTCAAGGGCCAATGCCGGTGATAGTCCGTAGAGTTTAAGAGTTCTCGGGATAAGCACATTTTCGACGGAGGATGAAAAGCTTGCCAATATGTAGTTAAGCGATAAAGGGATGAAAAGCGCAGCCATGCCATAGGCTGTTGTTTTCAGGCTTTTGACGGATATTTTAAAGTATGAGAAATCTTTTTTTATTGTGATAACGGAAAAGACGGTTGCGCTCGCTTCGCCTGCCACGATGCCGTATATAGAGTATACAGGCTTAAAGCAGCTGCCCCCGTCAGATAGTATTGCGTATATCAGATAGCAGGTGCCAATGCGTGCGGTCTGCTCAATTAATTGAGTGGCAGCTGGAACGGCTGCTTTTTTCAATCCATAATAGTATCCGTTTATGCAGGAATGGATAGCAGCGGGCAGAATGGAAAAGGACAGCGCCTTGACAAGCTCTGTACAGCGTGACTCACTTAAAATACAAATGCTTATGTAGTGGGCATTGGAATACATAATAATTGTGAGTAAAAGAGCAATGGTGGCTGACATAATTATTGCGCAAATGAGTATAATCTGTCTGTTTTGAGGCTTTTCGGCAACAAGCTTTGATGTAGCGGTCTGAAAACCGTTGCAGCAGAGTGACATGCATACGGACATGAGTGGAATCACAAGCTGATAGAGTCCAAGACCTGTTGAGCCCATGACGTTATTAAGAAATATGCGAAAGAAAAAACCCATAAACCGACTGGTTGTTCCGGCAAGTGTCAGGAAGATAGTTCCGGTCACAAGTGGATTGGATAAATATTTTTTTACAATCAAAAAATCACCTGTCATATGTTGTCTTAGAAGTATATGTGCTTCCGGGGATATATATGACAGATGATTGTTTTATTGTGTGTCAAACAGCTATTATGATCTTATATGACAGTTATCGCTATCTTAATGATGTGAGATTAACCCATAAAGTGGCGGATAGCCTTGGCTACGCCGTCATTTTCGTTTGTGTCGGTGACGTAATCAGCCTGTGCCTTAAGCTCATCGGTTGCATTTCCCATGGCCACGCCGATGTGTGCGGCTTTTACGATAGCCATGTCGTTTTCGGTGTCACCGACAGCCATTGTCTCATCAGCTGCTATATTCAGGATTTGAGCCAGCTTGTGAAGTGCCACACCTTTGTCAACGCCTGCTTTTGTGAATTCCAGATTACCGTAGCCACCGCTTACGAGCGTGATTTCAGGGATTTTTTTCAGATGTTCAAATACTTCGTCGCGGCAGTAGTAGTTATCATCTGCATCCTTTGGGAAATTGATGGTCATTTTCTGCATATGGTAATTGTTTTCGCGCATCATTTCAGTGATATCGTTCACACGTTTTCTGGTTGTCATGATGTATTCCTTAATAGAAGGAGGCATTTTGAGCTCCTTTGCATCCTCGAGACACTTGTATGGAGAATAGCCACAGCCGTTTATGAAGGCATCCATATGAACGCGCTTTGTCATCAGATAATCAATTATTGAAAACGCTGTCTCATCAGAAAGGCAGTTTTCGTAAAGACATTTTTGGGTGTCAATCTCGTAGATTGCACTTCCGTTTGCAGTGATAGCGTAGCGGATGCCGGTGTCCTTAATTGCCTCAAACGGCAGCCCTCCTAATGGACGGCCGGTGGAGATGACCACATTTATTCCGGCAGCAGTTGCCTCTTTTATAGCTTTTATATTTTCCTTGGATATCTGACTTTTGTTGTTGAAAAGTGTTCCGTCAAGATCTAAAGCGATAAGTTTCATAAGAAATCCTTTCTTTTGTTTGAAAAATATAGTGTTTTAGTATATTATGTGAATAGACTATTGATTTTTTTGTTTTAAAATCGGTTACAATGATAATATAAATTATCACAAATTTCAAGGATGAAGAGCACATAGCTTTTGCTTTGAAATACTTTACACTGTGGAGTAAATAACAGCTGAAACAGAAAAGGAAACGAAATGACAAGAGAAGAATTCAGAAAATATATCAGAGAAAACATAGTTATCCTGGATGGAGCGACCGGTACAAACCTGATGGCAGCGGGCATGCCGGTAGGGGTGTGTCCGGAGGAATGGGTGATGGAGCATCCGCAGGTGATTCTTGATTTGCAGAAGGCTTATGTCGATAACGGCACGAATATTGTTTATGCACCTACATTTACAGGAAACCGGATTAAGCTTTTAGAATATGGTTTACAGGAGAAAATTAACGAGATAAATACCACACTGGTTGGCCTGTCAAAGCAGGCTGTAGGGGATAGGGCACTTGTAGCAGCAGACATGACGATGACCGGCAGACAGCTTTTTCCACTCGGGGATCTGATGTTTGAGGAGCTTTTGGAGGTGTACAAGGAGCAGGCGAGGATCCTTGATGCGGCGGGCGCAGATGTTTTTGTGGTTGAGACAATGATGAGTCTTCAGGAGTGCAGAGCGGCAGTGCTTGCTATAAAAGAGGTAAGCGACCTGCCTATTATGGTGACACTCACCTATAACGAGGATGGCAGGACTCTTTTTGGTACACCGCCTGAGACAGCAGTTGTTGTGCTGCAGTCACTTGGAGTGGATGCAATCGGTGTGAACTGTTCGACGGGACCAGCTGAGATGATAGCGCTGGTTGAAAAAATGGCAGAGTACTCTACAGTTCCTCTTATTGCAAAGCCAAATGCCGGGCTTCCGGAGCTTGAGGACGGTAAAACTGTATACAAGATGACTCCGGATATGTTTGCGAATGCGATGAAAGGGCTTGTGAAGGCAGGTGCATCTATTGTCGGAGGCTGTTGTGGCACCACGCCGGAGCATATACGTGCTCTCACAGAGGCCGTAAAGTCAATGCCTGTTCATAAGCCGCTTGAGCACCATAGAAGAGTGCTTGCGTCCGAACGGAAGAATGTAGAGATTGACTTAGATGGCAACTTTACTGTGGTCGGAGAGAGAATCAATCCTACAGGCAAGAAAAAGCTGCAGGCACAGCTTCGTGAGGGAAAGCTTGACCTGGTGCGCCAGATGGCTATGGAGCAGGAGACAAATGGTGCGAGAATACTTGATATCAATATGGGCATGAATGGTATCGATGAGAAGGAGATGATGAAATCGGTTATATATGAGGTTTCATCTACAGTGGACTGTCCACTTTGTATTGATTCAAGCTATGTGGAGGTAATAGAGGAGGCTCTTAAGATTTATCCGGGAAGAGCTCTCATCAATTCTATTTCCCTTGAGACAGAAAAGATGGAAAAGCTTCTGCCTCTTGCGGCAAAATATGGGGCGATGTTTATACTCTTACCACTTTCGGATGCAGGATTGCCAAAGGATGTCGAGGAGAAAAAGCAGATTATAAATACTATTTATGACAAGGCACTTTCGCTTGGAATGGCACATGAGGATATCGTGGTGGATGGACTTGTTGCGACAATAGGTGCAAATCCAAAGGCCGCAATCGAGTGCTATGAGACCATTGCGTACTGCAAGGATGAGAAAAAGCTTCCTACAATATGCGGACTTTCAAATATATCCTTCGGACTGCCTGAGCGTATGTACGTGAACACAGCGTTTCTTACAATGGCCATATGCAAGGGACTCACCATGGCTATTGCCAATCCATCACAGGAGCTTTTGATGAATGCTGCATTTGCATCGGATATGCTGCTCGACAGACCTGACAGCGATATAGCATACATCGAGCGCATGAGCAGGCTTGCGGAGGAAAAGGCCCAATATGAGACTGTTGTTGTGAAAAAGTCGGACAATGATGCGTCTGCTTCAAACGACACATGCGCAGTGGGCAGTAAGGATGCGGTATTTCAGGCTGTCTTAAAGGGAAACAAGGGCAGTATAATTGATGAAGTAAAGAAAATGCTTTCTGATGGGGCAAAGCCTGACGAGATTATTAATAACAGCCTGATTCCGGCTATTAATGAGGTGGGAGAGCTTTTCAACCAGAAGAAGTATTTCCTGCCACAGCTTATCGGCAGTGCAAATACCATGAAGCTTGCTATAGAACATCTCGAGCCACTGCTTGAGAAGAAAGACTCAGGGGAGGATATGCCGACTCTTGTCATTGCAACGGTGGAGGGGGATATCCATGATATAGGAAAGAACCTTGTTGTGCTTATGCTTAAAAACTATGGCTACAACGTGATTGATATGGGAAAGGATGTGCCTTGTGAGGATATTGTCAACAAGGCGATTGAGACGAATGCGGCGGTTATCGGACTGTCAGCTCTTATGACTACAACCATGATGCGCATGAAGGATGTAGTGGAAATCTGCAAGGAAAAGGGCTGTAAGAGTAAGGTTGTAATCGGTGGAGCCTGCATTACACAGAGCTTTGCAGACGAGATAGGAGCTGACGGATATTCAAAGGATGCAGCAGAGTGCGTGAAACTTGTGGAGAGACTTCTGAATAGTTAAAATTTTTTAAATAAAATGAAAAAAGTTGTTGACAATAAGGTGCCGACTGTATATAATAATCAAGTCGGTTGACGACATGGGATCTTAGCTCAGCTGGGAGAGCATCTGCCTTACAAGCAGAGGGTCACAGGTTCGAGCCCTGTAGGTCCCATCCTTTTAAAGGATATCAATCAATATGGCGAGGTGGCTCAACTGGCTAGAGCGTCCGGTTCATACCCGGGAGGTTGAGAGTTCGAGTCTCTCCCTCGCTACTTTACTTCAGCAGAAGTGACACGGGATCTTAGCTCAGCTGGGAGAGCATCTGCCTTACAAGCAGAGGGTCACAGGTTCGAGCCCTGTAGGTCCCATCCTTTTAAAGGTATCAATCAAATATGGCGAGGTGGCTCAACTGGCTAGAGCGTCCGGTTCATACCCGGGAGGTTGAGAGTTCGAGTCTCTCCCTCGCTACTTGTTAAGACTTGCAGTTGTTGCAGGTCTTTTTGTTATAAATAGTTACGAAACAGAAAGGGATAAGCATGATAAGACCTAAAATAGGACTTGACTGGGATGATGTGACAGCCCCATTCAACAGTATAGCCATAGATATGGCAAACAAAAAATATAATATCACCCCACCGCTTGAACTGGAGGATATAGATTCGTGGGAGAATACCGGCAGAGCCTCTGTCATAAAGGAATTTTACCGGGATAATACACTTTACGAGAGGCAGAAGCCTACAGAAGAGACAAAGCGGATGATAAGAAAGCTCATGGATATCGGAGAGGTATATTTTATCACGGCGGTGGCACCGGGCTTCATGGGAGTGAGGGCGAGTCAGATAATGGAGGCATTTCCTGATTTTCCGACAGAAAATATCATACTTGGCAATGCAAAAAATCTCGTGCAGTTTGATATTATTTTAGATGATGCCATACACAATGTGCTTGAGACACCGGCCACATATCCTGTGCTCATGCGAAAGCCGTGGAATTCAAAAATGACAGGACTTTTATCTGTTAATAATATCACAGAGTTTGTATATCTCGTGGAGCAGATAATAAATGCGTCACTATATAGAAATAAAAATATAAAGAATCCGTCAGTTGTGGCGCTTGTCGGACCATCAGGCTCGGGAAAGACAGCGCTATCAGACAGTCTGTGCGCCATGGAGCAGTTTGAGAATCCGAAAACATACTGTACCAAGCCCGGAGATAAGCACAGGTACCTGACGGAGGAGGAGTTCAATGCGCAGGATTTCTTTGAAAAGACAAGATATGCAGGAATACAGTATGGCACCAAAATGGAGGATATAGAGGCAGTGCTTGAAAAGGGACATTTTGTCGTGATGCCACTTGACATGTGCGGTGCCATTGCAATGAAGCGTCATTTTCCTACTGTAATAGTGTATGTGGCACGTGACAAGGAGCTCTTAATCCGGGATATCATAGAACAGGATTACTCGATAGAAGAAAAGACACTTCGTATTCTGTCCATAGATGCCGAGAAACGTAACCGCCAGATATGTGATTATGCAGTAAATAACATGGACGTTGGTGCAGCTACGAGAGAACTTGCAGATGTTTTAAAGAATATGCAGCTATAAAATATGTTTATAGCAAGCTCTTAGTTATAAGTATTAACACTTTTCCTAGAAAGATGGTATGATATGTTTAGTTCAAGGGAACAGCATCCCGAAATTAAAATTAAAAACAAATAACATTAACATATCATTAATAGGAGGATATTAATATGAGCAAGAAACATTATGCAGACAGAAATTTGAAATTTGAGACATTACAATTACATGTAGGACAGGAAACACCTGATCCGGTTACAGATGCGAGAGCAGTTCCAATCTACCTTACTTCATCATATGTGTTCCATAACAGTGAGCATGCGGCAGACAGATTCGGACTCAGAGATGCAGGAAATATATACGGCAGACTGACAAACCCTACAGAGGATGTATTTGAGAGAAGAATTGCAGCACTCGAGGGTGGCGTGGCAGCACTTGCTGTTGGTTCCGGAGCAGCGGCACTCACATATGCTTTCCAGGCAGTAGCACACGCAGGTGACCATATTGTTGCAGCAAAGAATATCTACGGCGGTACATACAATCTCTTGGCACACACACTTCCTGATTACGGAATTGAGGCTACATTCGTAGATCCATTCGATTATGATGGAATCAAGGCTGCCATCAAAGAGAATACAAAAGCTATTGAAATCGAGACACTCGGAAATCCAAACTCAGAGGTAGTAGATATCGAAAAAATTGCAAATATCGCTCATGAGGCAGGAATCCCGCTTATCGTAGATAATACCTTTGCTACACCATATCTTGTCCGTCCGATTGAGTACGGTGCTGATATCGTGGTTCACTCAGCAACAAAGTTCATCGGTGGACACGGAACAACAATTGGTGGAGTCATAATTGACAGCGGTAAATTCGACTGGACACAGAATGATAAATGGCCATGGCTTGTAGAGCCAAACGTATCATACCACGGAGTAAGCTTTGCAAAGGATTGCGCACCGGCAGCATTTGCGACATATATCAGGGCAATTTTACTTCGTGATACAGGAGCAACAATTTCGCCTGTTCATTCATTTATCTTCCTTCAGGGACTTGAGACACTTTCGCTTCGTGTGGAGCGTCATGTTGAGAATGCACTCAAGGTAGTTCAGTACTTAAAGGATCAGCCACTCGTAGAGAAGGTTAATCATCCATCTATTTCAGAGGATAAAGAGCAGCAGGAACTTTACAAGAAATACTTCCCTAACGGAGGCGGCTCTATATTTACATTCGAGATTAAGGGTGGAGCAAAGGAAGCGCAGAAATTTATTGACAACCTTGAGCTTTTCTCACTGCTTGCAAACGTAGCTGATGTTAAGTCACTTGCTATACATCCGGCTTCTACCACACACTCAGAGTGCAATGAAGCAGAGCTCTTAGATCAGGGCATCAAGCCAAACACAATCCGTCTTTCAATCGGAACTGAGAATGTGGATGATATAATTGAGGATCTTGATGAGGCATTTAAGGCACTTGCAGAGTAAATGGTTTTTCATGATAAATACTCCTTAAACGAATAAATAGTGATCATTATAAAAGGAATCGGAAAATATTAATCCGGTTCCTTTTATTGTGCCATGAAATATCTTGAATTGGATTTTTTCGCGAACATCTTGACAACCTTTTAACAATTATTGATATTCGTGAAAAATAAGTATATTATAGTCAGTGGTGTGAAACCAGATATAGTTTTAAATAATAAATAATATACATAAAGGAGACATTATCATGTTTGGATTTGGTCAGTTAATCGAAATATTAAAGAAAAACCCAAAGAAAATCGTATTCACAGAGGGAGAGGATTCACGTATCCTTGAGGCAGCTTCGCGTTTACTTGCAAGCAACTTCTTACATCCTATCCTTGTCGGAGATCCTGAGAAGATTAATGCAAGCGCTGAGAAGAGCGGTTTCAATATCCGTGGAGCAGAGATTATAGATCCTATGAAATTTGACCGTATGGATGAGATGGTTGAATTATTCTGCGAGCTTCGTAAGAGCAAGGGTGTTACACCGGAGCAGGCTAAGGGAATTCTTTCATCAGCTAACTACTTTGGAACAATGCTTGTAAAGATGGGTATCGCAGACGCACTTCTCGGAGGAGCTACATACTCAACAGCAGATACAGTTCGTCCGGCATTACAGCTTATCAAGACAAAGCCTGGCAACACAATCGTATCTTCATGCTTTATCCTTGTTCGTCCATCTGCTACAGGTGAGAATGAGGTGCTTGCAATGAGCGACTGCGCTATCAATATCCATCCTACAGAGGACGAGCTTGTTGAAATCGCAGGAGAATCAGCAGAGTGTGCTAAGATCTTCGGTATCGATCCAAAGGTTGCATTCTTAAGCTACTCAACACTTGGCTCAGGAAAGGGCGAGGATGTTGACAAGATGAGAAACGCAGCTCACAAGGCAAAAGAAAAATATCCAAATCTTCCAATCGAGGGAGAAATCCAGTTTGACGCAGCAGTTGCACCACGTGTAGCCCGCACAAAGTGCCCACAGTCTGAGGTTGCGGGTCATGCAAATACATTTATCTTCCCTGACATCAACGCAGGAAATATCGGATACAAGATTGCACAGAGACTTGGTAATTTCGAAGCATACGGCCCAATCCTTCTTGGACTCAATGCTCCAATCAATGACCTTTCTCGTGGATGTAATGCAGGAGAGGTTTACTCAATGGCTATCATCACTGCAGCACTTGCATAAGACATTTAATGGACTATTTCAATTTTAATAAAGACCGCTCCGGTTTGTCCGGGGCGGTCTTTTATTTGAAAATAGCTTAAAATAATATCTTGGCGCAACAGGAAAAATAAGGTATACTATATTTAAAAAACCAAAATACAGAGCAATGACAGTTGGCAATAACATGAGGTATTGTATCTGATAGAAAGAGAGACGATATATGAGAGTAGGAATGGGCTATGATGTGCACAAGCTTGTTGAGGGCAGAGATTTGATTTTAGGAGGAGTGAAGGTTCCGCATACACTCGGGCTTTTAGGCCATTCGGATGCCGATGTACTGTTGCATGCGATAATGGATGCACTCTTGGGTGCAGCGGCACTTGGCGATATTGGAAAGCATTTCCCGGATACAGACCCGGCATATGAGGGTATTTCGAGTCTTAAGCTTTTGGAGCATGTGAGAGAGCTCATTGCAAAAAAAGGCTATGTGATAGAAAACATAGATGCGACAGTAATTGCACAAAAGCCGAAGCTTCGTCCGTATATTGAGCAGATGGAGCAGAATGTGGCTGATACGCTGCAAATCGCAAAGGAGCAGGTAAATATAAAGGCGACGACCGAGGAGTGGCTTGGTTTTACAGGCCGCGAGGAGGGAATTGCATCACAGGCAATCTGCTCACTTACAGGTCTCTATGAGGCAAGTATGCAGGTCGGAGGCGGATGCAGCGGCTGTGGAGGCTGTCAGGCCGATTGATTTGAATATATAGGGAAAACATGCTAAAATAAAAAGATAGTTATAAATCATCCAAAAGGAGATATAAATAATGGAGAACAATTTCAAGTTTTACAATACACTCACAAGACAGATTGATACTGTTGTTCCACGTGTTGACGGCAAAATCGGCATGTATACATGTGGACCTACAGTTTACCATTTTGCACATATCGGAAATATCCGCTCATACATCATGGAGGATGTGCTTGAGAAGGCACTTCGCTATGTGGGCTATGATGTAAAGCGTGTCATGAATATTACAGATGTGGGACATCTCTCAAGCGACGGAGATACCGGAGAGGACAAGATGCTAAAGGGCGCAAAGCGTGAACACAAGAGCGTCATGGAGGTAGCAAAGGAGTACACGGACGCCTTTTTCAAGGATTTTACAGCCGTACACAACAGAATGCCTGATGTAGTGGAGCCTGCAACCAACTGTATTCAGGAGTTTATCAATATGGTGGAGGTGCTTATCGAGAAGGGCTATGCCTATTTTGCAGGAGGCAATGTATATTTCGATACATCAAAGCTTGATGATTATTTTGTGTTCTCTTCAGCAGTAGAGAAGGAACAGCTTCAGGTTGGAGTGCGAGATGATGTTGAGGAGGATGTAAACAAGAAGAATAAAAATGATTTCGTACTCTGGTTTACACAGTCTAAGTTTGAGGACCAGGCTCTTAAATGGGACAGCCCATGGGGCGTCGGATATCCGGGATGGCATATAGAGTGCTCATGCATCAGCATGAAGCATCTCGGAGAGTACGTGGATATCCACTGTGGTGGTGTGGACAATATTTTCCCACATCACACCAATGAGATTGCACAGTCAGAGAGCTATCTGGGACACGACTGGTGCAAGTACTGGTTCCATGTCAATCACTTAAATGACAGAGCCGGCAAGATGAGCAAGTCGAAGGGTGCAATCCTCACAGTTTCGGTGCTTCAGGAGAAGGGCTACAATCCGCTTGCCTACAGATTCTTCTGCTTACAGTCACACTACAGAAAGCCTCTTGAGTTTTCGTTTGATGCGCTCGACAATGCAGTTGCGGCATACAATAAGATTGCAAAGCGTGTGGCAGAGCTTAAGGATGAAGGTGATATTGATGAGACAGCTTTTGCTGACTTTAAGAAGAAATTTACTGATGCAGTCTCAAATGATCTGAATACATCAATGGCTATAACCATAGTGTATGATGTGCTTAAGGCTGATATCTCAGACAGGACAAAGCTTGCACTTATCGATGACTTTGAGCAGGTACTTGATCTGGGACTTAGGGAATCAGGAAAGGCATTACTTGAGGCATCGTCATCTGTAGACAGTGAGCTTGAGGCATTTATCAATGATAAAATTACAGAGCGTGCAGCCGCTAAAAAGGCAAAGGATTTTGCGACAGCCGATGCCATAAGAGATGAGCTTCTGGCAAAGGGGGTTGCCATAAAGGATACCAGAGAGGGAGTAAAATGGGAGCTTGTATAGTATGAAGATAGACTCATATATTAAGGAACAGTTTGGAATAAAGGATGTTGATATAAGGACATACTCTCCGCTTACACTTGCATATATCGGTGATGGCATATTTGATATTGTCATCCGCTCTGTTGTGGTGGGAAAGGGCAATACAAAGGCGAATCTGCTTCATAAGCACACAAGTAATATAGTAAAGGCACATACGCAGGCTCTCATGATAGAGGCACTTTTACCTCATCTGACAGAGGAGGAGAGTGAGGTGTATCACAGGGGGCGCAATGCCAAGTCGCCTTCCATGGCAAAAAACGCTACAATGGCTGATTACAGGAAAGCTACAGGGCTTGAGGCGGTCATGGGCTATCTTTATCTGAAGGATGATTTTGAGAGGGTTGTTTCACTCACTAAGCTTGGAGTGGAGCTTTTAGGAATTGAAATATAGCACAAAATAAGAGGAAAATATGGATAGTAACAATAAAGAAAAATTTCATGAGAATTATATAGAGGGCAGAAATGCTGTGCTGGAGGCTTTCCGTTCGGGAAAGACAATAGACAAGCTTTTTGTGCTTGACGGCTGTCAGGACGGACCAATAAAGTCAATCACAAGAGAGGCAAGAAAGCATGATGCAATCATAAACTATGTTGCAAAGGAAAGACTTGATCAGATGTCTGAGACAGGCAAGCATCAGGGTGTCATTGCAGTTTCAGCAGCATATGAGTATGCCGAGGTTTCGGACATACTGGAAAATGCCGAAAGAAAGGGCGAGCCGCCTTTTATCATCATACTTGACGGTATAGAGGATCCACACAATCTTGGCGCAATAATCCGTACCGCAAATCAGGCGGGTGCACATGGCATCATCATACCAAAAAGGCGTGCAGTGGGACTTACCCCTACAGTGGCAAAGACGTCTGCAGGTGCGATAAACTATACACCTGTTGCCAAGGTTACCAATATCTCAAATACCATAAAGGAGCTTAAGGAAAAGGGCATGTGGTTTGTATGTGCTGATATGGGTGGCACTACCATGTATGACTTAAACCTCACAGGTCCTATAGGTCTTGTCATAGGCAATGAGGGTGATGGAGTCAGCAAGCTTGTAAAGGAAAACTGTGATATGACAGCTTCTATTCCTATGGTGGGCGATATTGACTCGCTGAACGCATCGGTTGCGACAGGCGTGCTTGCATATGAGATAGTCAGACAGAGACTTAAGAGTGGAAAGTAGATTACATGTCGCGGGATGAGTGGTGTGTATTATGAATTGTATATTTATAGAATAGGAAGCATATAGTGGAAGATTACAGCGCATATACGGATGAAGAGCTTATTATGAGGATTCATAATGACAAAAATGACCATGGTGACAACAATGAAATCATGGACTATATATTGGAAAAGTATAAGCCGCTTGTGCGTAAAAAGACGAATGCACTCTACCTGATAGGCGGTGAGAATGATGACCTTATTCAGGAGGGCATGATAGGCCTGTTTAAAGCGGTCAGAGACTATAAGAGCGACAAGGAAGCATCTTTCTACAGCTTTGCACAGCTATGCATCACAAGGCAGCTTAGCTCGGCGCTTGAGGCTTCAAACCGAAAGAAACATATGCCGCTTAACACATATATATCCTTTTCGCAGAGTGACAGTGATGGTACAGAGTTTGAAGAAATGCTGCAAGATGATATTGCAAGTCCTGAGCAGCTTCTCATAGAGAAGGAAAAATTTAAGGAATTTAAGGAACAATTGTGGAATAAACTGAGTAATATGGAGAAAAAAGTGCTACAATTGTATCTGGAAGGAAATAATTATACAACGATAGCGCATATGCTTGGAAAATCAGATAAATCAATTGACAATGCACTATCCCGTATCAGACAAAAGCTAAAAAGAAAGTAGGTGAAGCTTGTTATGGAGTTTTCAAGAATAGGTGAACACACTATAAAATGTGTTATTTCAGAGGAAGAAATATACGATCTGGGATATACGATGGATGAAATCATGAGCAATGGCGAGCGTACCCAGGAGTTTATGAATCAGATATTTGACATGGCCGAGGAAGAGTTTGGCATAGATTTCAACATGGGAATAAAGACCGTAAGAGCAGATTTTCTTGCTGACCATACGCTTTCACTGACTTTTTCGGAGCATCCGGCAACAGAAGGCATGATGGAGCATTTAAAGGATATTGTGAATGGTCTGATTAATTCACTGCCACCTGAGGCTGTTAAGCAGTCAACTGAGAAAAACACCAAAAAACAAATAAAAAAACAGGATATGGTGTCGGTTGTTATGTTTATTTTTGAAAAGTTTGACGTTGCAGTCAGATTTGCAAAAATAATCAGGGGACTGCCATCGGCAGCGTCTCAGTTTTTTAAGTTTGAGGGTGAATATTTCATGAGTATGGATTTATCCGGCTATGATGAGCATGAGCTTGAAAAAATGTCTGTCATCGCAGATGAATATGCAGATGATATAATCGCAGGAGCTGACAAGAGAGCGTTTCTTATGGAGCATGCACAGACGATTCTTGGGGATAATGCCATTGAAAGTCTGGCACAGCTTTAAATAACTGAATAGTCACATTGAAATAAAAGCAAGAAAAAGTCCGCCGGATAAACCGTGCGGACTTTTTGAATACCTATGTATAAATGAATTATCCAAGAACTTTTCGGATGGACTCAATAACACGGTCTGCCTGGAATGGCTTAACGATGAAATCCTTGGCACCTGACTGGATTGCATCAATAACCATTGACTGCTGTCCCATAGCAGAGCACATAACACATGTGGCATTTGGATCTGCTGCCTTGATTTCCTTGAGTGCCTGGATACCATCCTTGTTAGGCATTGTGATATCTAAGGTTACGAGATCAGGCTTGAGCTCATTATATTTGGCAACGGCCTCATTTCCGTCTGCTGCCTCTCCTGCAATCTCGAATCCTCCTTTAGTGAGGATGTCCTTCAACATCATTCTCATAAATGCTGCATCATCTACAATTAAAATTTTTGCCATGGTTTAAACCTCCTGTTTTATAATCTGTTTAACAATACTTAGCGGATACAACTGTAAAAGATCGCTGTCTATCAGGTCTCCGACAGTTAATTTGAATGTTACCTTAACAATATCTGTTCCATTACATAATTCATCGGGTATTTCAAATGTTTTTTTATCCTTTGAATTAATGAGTGGGAAACCAATGTCTGTCGGCTCATTGAGAAGAGCAGACATTGAGGTGGCAATAGTGCCACACATCTGGTTCATAGCTTCAGAGATAGCTGAAAGGGTCATCTCATCTAAAGACATAGCTGAAACATTTGTTCCATCACCGCCCATCATAAGATTTGCAATAACCAATGCGTCATTTAATCTTATAATAAGAAGGTTGGTTCCGTCAAGCCCTTTTGTGTAAGGAACCTTAATTAAAATACGCTCGTCATTACATAGAGCGTCTTCTTTTTTCAAAACTTCTACATTTGGGGCAGTGATATTGGTTGATTTTCCGAGTATCAGGCTCAGTGTTGTTGCGGCGTTACCTATGCAGATGTTGGCAATTTCTCCGATAATATCTGCATTTTCCTGTGATATATCAGTCATTTTTCTTCCCTCCATATATTGTGGTACCTATTTCCTAACATACATTATATCAAAGTTTTGAGAAATATCAAATGAAATGTTTAATTTTTTTGAATTTATGTTAAAATAGTTTCAAAAGGAGATTACAATATGGGTGAAACAGAATATTCAGAAGCATTAAAGCTGGGAAAAAAAGAATACAGGGCAAGGATAGCTAAAGGACAGTTTCCTTATCTGCCAGTGCTTGATGAAATCTTATCAGAGGCAGATATTCAGACAGAGCAGAATATGGGGCTGGTCCAGGTGCCTTTGGATTTCGTTGTAGGAACAAGCACCATGGGCAGGACATATTCATTTGCGGCAAACTTTATGCCGATATTGGACGAGGAAACCGAATTTGCAGTGAAGTGGTCTAATCTGTCAGATGCACAGATGAATGAGGGAATCAGAGATCCAATCAAGGCATTTGAGTACATGAACAGGTATTATGTGCTTGAGGGCAATAAGAGGGTCAGTGTACTCAAGTACTTCAACGCCGTTTCGATTCCTGCAATTGTGATCAGAAAGATTCCAAAGCTGTCGGATGATTATGATGTGAGGCTTTATTATGAGTATATGAGGTTCAATGAAATCACGGGGCTTTACTCGGTGGAGTTTACGAAGCTGGGCAATGCTGATAAGCTTCTTTCGCTTGTTGGAAAAGAGGGCAGATGGGATGATGAGACCAAGGAAAAATTTGCGAAGGTAATGTTTGATTTTTCAAAGGTCTATAATTTCCGTGGCGGTGACAGACTAGACATCAAGCTGGGTGATGCCATTACAGTATTTATGGAGGTCTTTGGCATGGATGCCATGCTTGAGATGTCAGAGAGCGATTACAACAAAAACATCATCAATACATGGAAGGAGTTTGCCGCAGAGGGAGAAAAGCACAAGATAAATCTCGTGCTGGATCCGACAAAGGTGCAGACCAAAAAGAGTCTGCTCAATTATCTGATTCCTCAGACACCGAAGAAGCTTAAGGTGGTATTTTTGTATCCGAGAGAGCCAAAGACATCAGCCTGGCTGTATTCACATGAGCTGGGACGCAACTATCTGGATGATACGTTTTCTGACAGACTTGAGACTGAGTTTGTATCAGGCGTAGATGAGAGTAATGTGGAGCAGGTGCTTGAGGACATCATAAAGGCCGGCGCCAATATAGTTTTCTGTGTAGGACCGCAGATGATGCCAAACAGCTTAAAGGTGGCTGTAGCACACCCGGAGGTTTACATACTTAACTGTTCACTGAATGCGCCGCATCCATACATCAGAACTTACTATGGCCGTATGTATGAGGCAAAATTCCTTGCAGGAATGATTGCAGGAGCTGTGACAGACAATGAAAGGGTTGCGTATATAGCAGACTACCCGATATATGGTATGATTGCCAATATCAATGCATTTGCACTTGGAGTGGCAAGTGTAAATCCGCGAGCGAAGGTATATCTGGCGTGGTCAAAGACCAAGGACTATGACAGGGATAAATTTCTGACGGAAAATGATTTGCATTATGTGTCAGATCAGGATATTATCACTCCGAATGATGCATCAAGATATTTTGGACTGTATAAGCTTCAGGATGGTCAGGCATTAAATCTTGCCATGCCTATATGGAACTGGGGCGTGTTCTATGAGAAGCTTTTGCAGAGCGTGCTGGCCGGCTCTTACAAGACAGAGGGACAAGAACAGGCAAGGGCACTCAACTATTGGTGGGGCATGTCTGCAGGTGTTATTGACCTGATTTGTTCAAAGCATGTGCCTTATGGAGTAAAGAGGCTTGCGGATCATTTGAAGAGCGATATCACAAAGGGTGAGGTTGTGCCTTTCTTTGGACAGATATATAATCAGAAGGGCGAACTTAAAAACAAGGGTGAACACGAGATGAAACCGTCTGATATCATGAAAATGGACTGGCTTGTAGACAATGTTGTGGGTAATATTCCACCTATGAGTGAGTTTGTGGACAATGCAAAGATGGTGGTTGAACTAAAGGGTGTAGAGGAAAATAAACTGTAATGAAGATACTATTCTTAGCTGATGAAGAGTCGAAAATGTACTGGGAATACTTTAAGAAAGAGGATTTTAAAGGAATTGATATTATTGTATCATGTGGAGACTTAAACCCGAGCTATCTGTCCTTTCTGACAACGATGGTTGGAGTCCCTCTTTTGTATGTGCATGGCAATCACGATGACAAATACAATGTAAAGCCGCCGGAAGGCTGCATATGCATTGAGGATGAGATTTACGAATATGAGGGTGTACGGTTTCTTGGCCTGGGAGGCTCAAACCGCTACAAGCCGGGAGATAATCAGTATACGCAGAAGGAGATGACAAAGCGCGTTAAGAAGCTGTGGTGGAAGCTTAAGCGCAATAAAGGCTTTGATGTGCTTGTTACCCATTCGCCGGCAAAGGGGCTGCATGATGGTGAGGATATATGCCATACAGGCTTTGATGTGTTCAACAGGCTTATTGAGCAGTACAGACCAAAGTACTTTGTGCATGGACATGTCCATATGAGCTACGGCAGGCAGTTTGTCAGGCTTGACAAGGTGGGAGAGACCACTGTTATCAACGCGTACGAGAAATATATTGTCGAAATATAGAATATTATTGATAAATTAAGAAGTTGTTTGTAAATATTTACCAATTTTAAGAATTTATTTATTACATGGCTATATTTAGGACACAATTAAGTGTTACTATAATATCATCAAAAGGAGCTGTTGTATTTCAACCATGCGTTGGGGTACACTCAGTTCCGGCTAAAAATTATTCATGTGCACTGAGTTGATGTCGCATATGCTTTTCCTTATATATATTAAAAGCCACAGGTTTAAAGCCTGTGGTTTTTTATACAAAAAATTAAAAACCACCTTTAAAACGCAAATTTGATTTGAAAAAATGAGACACAAAAAATCCCCGAAACCCTTGATTTTACTGGAAAATCTTGAGCTTCGGGGCCCCTTAAAATAAGCTGATGACGGGAATTGAACCCGTGACCCCTTCCTTACCAAGGAAGTGCTCTACCTCTGAGCCACATCAGCAATTATCAACTCACTAAGTTTACTATATACGTCAGCATTTGTCAACCCAATTTGAATTAAAATATAATTTTATATGAATCAAAATACAAGTTATTATGAATTATAGTATGCCATAACCTTTGCTACATAGTTTTGTGTTTCTTTAAACGGCGGAATACCGCCATATTTTGCCACGTTGCCGGAGCCGGCATTGTAGGCAGCTAAGGCCAGGGATTTGTCACCATTATACTGGGTGAGCTTTTCAGATATGTATCTTGCACCGCCCATGATATTCTGGTATGGGTCATATGCATTTGTGACACCCAGTGAGGTCGCGGTCTGTGGCATGAGCTGCATGATACCCATGGCACCTGAATGGCTGGTGCATTCTGTGGAGAAGTCAGACTCGCACTTGGCGATAGCCTTAAGGAATTTGGCATCCACACCGTATTTCGAGGCGGCCTCATTGAAAATTGCATCAAGCTGTGCAGAGCATGACAAACCGGAAGCTGCTGCATTATATGTATTTGTATCTGAGCTGATGCCGGCTGAAGAACCGGTATAAGCCACTGTATTATTAACTGCGGCAGACTGTGGTGCAGTACTGCTGCAAAGCTCGATATTTATACCGTTTTGCTCAAAGAAACGCTGTACAAGCGACATATCAACAGAGCCACCGTTATTTTGTGTAATCAGCCTGTCGATGGCAACAGCAGCCACAGCTTTTTTAACATCGTCCAGAACCTGACCAAAATCAGCACAGGTGCTGTTTACGGCAGAGCTGTTATTGGCAGGGGTGTTATCACCGGTTGCAGTAACCTGACCGGTAGTTATATTATTTTTTTGTGTATTATCAATATACTGAAGTACTTTAATATTCATTTTCCTGTTTCCTGTCATATCTTAATATTGAATAGTTATCTCAATTATACTTAAAAAAGTAAAAACATTTACCTAATAAGAAATTATACCACAAAAATTCTTGAAAATATACCCATTTTGTTGTAGCATATGTTTTAGTACACTTTACTATGTAAAAGTTAGGAGATAAACATGAAAAAGACACCATTTGTGACAAAACAACAGGTAGAGGAAATCGTTAAAAAATTCCCTACACCATTTCATTTATATGACGAGGCGGGCATCCGTGCCAACGCGCAGGCTGTAAAGGATGCATTTGCATGGAATCCGGGTTTTAGAGAGTATTTTGCTGTAAAGGCTACTCCAAACCCATATCTGCTCAAGATTTTAAAGGATTATGACATGGGCTGTGACTGCTCATCATACACAGAGCTTATGCTTTCAAAATCATGCGGCTTCGACGGAGAGCATATCATGTTTTCATCAAATGATACACCGGCAGAGGAATTTGCATATGCAGACAAGCTTGGTGCTATCATCAATCTCGATGATTTCACACATATTGATTTTTTGGAGAAAACAATCGGACATATTCCGGAGACGATAAGCTGCAGATATAATCCGGGCGGAGTGTTTACACTGTCAAACGGCATCATGGACAATCCGGGAGATTCAAAGTATGGCATGACAAAGGAACAGCTTTTTGAGGCATTCAAAATTCTTAAGTCAAAGGGGGCTAAATACTTTGGTGTACATGCATTCCTTGCAAGCAATACAGTGACCAACGAGTATTATCCGCAGCTTGCAAAGGAGCTTTTTGAGCTGGTTGTTGAGCTTAAAAAAGAGACAGGTTGCGATATTAAATTTGTAAATCTTTCAGGTGGAGTTGGCGTGGCTTATAAGCCGGATCAGACACCAAACGATATATCAGTCATCGGTGCCGGTGTGCATAAGGTGTATGATGAGGTTTTGGTACCGGCAGGAATGGGCGATGTGGCTATTTACACAGAGATGGGACGTTTTATGATGGCTCCGTATGGCTGTCTTGTGACAAAGGCTATCCATGAGAAGCATATCTACAAGGAGTATATAGGAGTGGATGCGTGTGCGGCAAACCTTATGAGACCGGCTATTTACGGCTCATATCATCATATCACCGTGCTCGGCAAGGAGGATGCACCTTGTGACCATACATATGATGTGGTAGGCTCACTCTGTGAGAACTGTGACAAGTTTGCAATTGACAGACAGCTTCCGAAGATTGATATGGGAGACTATCTGGTAATCCATGATACAGGAGCACACGGCTTCTCAATGGGCTACAATTACAACGGACGACTTCGCTCAGCAGAGATACTGCTCGAAAACAATGGAGAGGCAAAACTCATCAGAAGAGCAGAAACTCCGGCAGACTACTTTGCAACCTTTGACTGCTTTGATGATATTAAAATAACAGAGTAATCTGCTAACGCACCTTGCAGAGCACGTATCCGAATTTTATCCATTTGCTCATATCATCAACATTATCGCTGTCGACATAAAAGGTCACCCCGTAATTGTTGATTGGTGTGAGCTCACATGGGTTTGTCTGGTGGAATTTTCTGATGTAAGCACGCTTGTTCTGTGCGTTGATAAAGATACCGGTATCGCCGTCGCGGATTGGGTTTCGACTGACTAGAAGTATATCGCCTTTATTATATACAGGATGTAGATGATTGCTTGTGATGCGGATTCCGATGTGAAGGGCATCACCGAAGGCTTTTCTGTAATTTGAAACATCAAGCTTTTCGACATTGTAGGAGTCCAAAATCATGCCATCGGCCATATTGCCTGTCGGGATGAGGACGGAAATCAGATCCTCCTTATCACTGCTTTCATCCTTGTAGGCAGACAGCGCAAGCTCAGTGTCTATAATCGAGTCTATAAGTATGCGTTGGTTTTTGGAAAGCTTTTTGATGCGTTTTACAAGGTCTACTACATTATCAGTGAAGCCTGTTAGTTCGCAGGCAAACCGTCCTGTCAGCTTGTATATCAGGTAAGCGGTGTAGATGTCTATACGAGAGGATTCTCCGTTTGCTATTCGCTTGTAGGTGGAGAGTGACATATCAAGTGCTTTTGCAAACTGTGCCTGGGACATACCAAGTTTTATGCGTTCGCGCTCAATATTTGTCGATATGTTGTTTGCTATTTCAAGTCGGTTCATTTATGAGCTAATCTCCCTTCTTTTTAAAAAAATAAACTCCAAATTTGGTCACGTATTGACATATTCAATCAGCTATAATGATTATTGTCAAAACATAAATTAAATATATAAGAAACATCGATTACTGTCAAATTGAAATGTTTGTTATAAAATAAGGGAGGTGCGATAAAACCTTAGAAGTGTAAGTTAAATATGACTTACACTTTTTTTTATTAAGTCATTATATAAAAGCTTTTGAAAAATTTATGTATTTTTAATAAGAATTTCGTTACAGGCATTGATTACCTACAATGCAATTGGTAAAATAGAATATTATAGAAATAACAAAAGAGTAGGTGAAGGTATGTCGCTTAGTTTTAGACAGTGGCGTGAAATGGCACTTTTAGAATATCCTGTGGTCAGTGACAAGTATTACAAAAAAGTGTATGAAAATATTGTAGTCAATCCACAGACGGGGGAGAGCACTTTGGTACAGCTTACACTTCAGGGAGTCCTGGACAAGTGCGAGGGGACCAATTATGAGGAAATAATTAAAAAAAGCATAATGAAATGTGTGTATACAGGCTGCAGACTAGAAAAGGAAATAAATAAGGTGATGAATCAATATTATGAAGTATAGTACGGAGAGATATGGTATGGATAATTTTATTATGGATAAAGAACATTTGCATTACTTAGAGCAGCTCTCTGAAATGTATCCCACAATAGGAAAGGCTTCATCGGAGATTATAAACCTCCAGGCGATACTTAATCTGCCAAAGGGCACAGAGCATTTTGTGTCGGATGTGCATGGAGAGTACGAGGCGTTTTCACATGTTCTGAAAAACGGGTCAGGTGCGGTCAGAAAGAAAATAGATGATGTATTTGGAGAGACTTTGAATAACTCTGACAAGTCGGCTTTAGCGACTCTCATATATTATCCGAGGGAGAAGATGGAGCTTGTCAAAAAGGAAGAGTCAGACATGGATTCGTGGTACAAGGCGACTCTTTACAAGCTTATAGAGGTTTGCAAGACGGTTTCATCCAAGTACACGCGTTCCAAGGTACGAAAGGCATTGCCTGAGGAATACGCATATGTGATCGAGGAGCTTATTACAGAAAAGCCTGAGGTCTTAAACAAGGAGGCTTATTATGAGTCCATTATCAATACGACTGTTGAGCTTGGCACAGCGGAAGAGTTCATAGTCGTATTGTCAGAGCTTATACAGCGTCTTGCAGTAGATCATCTGCATGTGCTTGGTGATATTTATGACAGAGGTGCGGGGCCACATCTTATCATGGACAGGCTTTGCAAGTATCATTCGCTTGATATACAGTGGGGCAATCATGATATAATCTGGATGGGCGCGGCAGCAGGTAATCTGGCATGCATAGCCACGGTTGTGAGAAACTGTATCAGGTATGGCAATCTGGATGTAGTGGAGGAGGGCTATGGCATTAACATGCTTCCACTGGCAACCTTTGCCATAAAAGCCTACAAGGATGATCCGTGCAGCAGATTCGTGTTCAAGGTGGCTCCAAGCGGAGCCGATAACATGGAGAGTGACCTAATTAAAAAAATGCACAAGGCAATTGCCATTATCCGTTTCAAGCTTGAGGGACAGCTCATAAAGAAGTGGCCGGAGTATGGAATGCAGAACAGGCTGCTTTTAGAACATATTGATTATGATAATGGAACTATTGAGATTGATGGAAAAACCTATCAGATGTTAGATACGCATTTCCCGACAATTGACCCATCTGATCCATACAGGCTGACAGATGATGAGGAAGAGGTAATACAGAGACTTCGAAGCTCATTTATACATTGCGAGAAGCTGCAGACACATGTAAAGCTGCTCCTTAAAAAGGGCAGTATGTACAAAATATATAACGGTAATCTTCTTTTTCACGGCTGCATTCCAATGAGGAAGGATGGCAGCTTTGCAAAGGTAAATATATATGGCAGGGAGTATAGCGGAAAGGCACTTTTTGATATACTCGATGCATATGTCAGAAAGGCTTTTTTCTCTGGTGATGAGGCAGAGAGGGAAAAGGGCCGTGATATCATGTGGTATATATGGACAGCTCCGTATTCACCATTATACGGCCGCAGGAAGATGGCCACCTTTGAGCGCTATTTCCTGGAAGAGGAGGAGCTTAAGACAGAAAAGAAAAATTATTACTATGATTACATAAATAAACCGGAAACTGCTGATATGATACTCAGGGAATTTGGACTGCATGATAACATAAATCATATAATAAACGGTCATGTTCCGGTACACAGGCTGCGTGGTGAGAGTCCGGTGAAGAGTAATGGCAAGGTAATTGTTATAGACGGCGGTTTTTCAAAGGCATATCGCAGGCGTACAGGCATAGCCGGATATACGTTAATCTATAATTCTTACGGGCTGACGCTCACGGCACATGAACCGTTTGAGTCTCCGGAAACTGCGGTGAGGGATGAGAGAGATATAGTCTCAAAGCGTGAGGCGGTTGAGATGATGGATAAGCGTATACTTGTTGGAGATACAGATATAGGTTTTAAGATGAAAGAAAAAATAGCAGATTTAAAGCTTTTGATTGCTGCATATCGTTCAGGCGAGATTGCAGAGAAAGACAATTGATATGAATATAGTTGATGGATTTGAGTTTGAAACAGCAAAAGAAGCAGAGCAGGCCCAAAAGGAGCTGTCAGGAATCAGATATATAAAGCAGAATACAGATATGAAAAATCCCGATGTGGTATATAAGCTGTATCTTAGGCTTAATAAGCCGGGGACGTTTTCGACACCCGTAGGAATGGCTTTTCTTGTTGAGCTGCAGGAATATCTGCACACGATACCATATATCAAAAATGAGGAGATTCGTCCTATATATGTGCCAAAAAAACAGGAAAACAGGGCACAGAAAAAGAAAACAGAAAGCTATAAGAAAAAATATCATGTGGCACTGTTTTTTACGATTGTGCTTACGTTAGTGATTGTGTCAATGTTTACCATTACTTATATCAGCGGACACGCCATGTATGTGGTGGATTACGAGAATGAAGTAATAGACAGATACGAAAACTGGCAGAAGGAGCTTGAGGAGAGAGAAAAGGCTGTAGAGGAGCGTGAAAAGGCACTGGATAAAACGGAGGCACAGAGTAAATAGATGGATAAAATAAAAATACTTGTAGTCGATGATGAAAGCAGAATGAGAAAGCTGGTGCACGATTTTCTGACCAGAGAGGGCTATGCGGTTGTTGAAGCGGCAGACGGAGAGGAAGCGCTTGATATTTTTTACAGCGATAAGGAGATTTCACTTATTGTGCTTGATGTCATGATGCCGAAAATAAATGGCTGGGAGGTGTGCCGGGAAATCAGAAAGATTTCAAAGCTTCCTATAATCATGCTTACGGCAAAGGGCGACGAGAGTGATGAGCTTAACGGATTTGAGATAGGCGCTGATGAATATATATCAAAGCCATTTTCACCAAAGATTCTTGTTGCGAGGGTGACAGCACTTTTGAGGAGAGCAAACAAGATAGGTGAGACAGCAGATATACGAGAGGCCGGTGGCATTGTGATGGACAAGACCGCCCATACTGTAGCAATAGACGGTCAGAATATAGATTTAAGCGTAAAAGAATTTGAGCTTTTGGATTATTTTATGAATAACCGTGGCATTGCGCTTTCAAGGGAAAGAATACTTGACAGTGTATGGAGCTATGATTATTTTGGTGATGCAAGAACTATTGATACACATGTAAAAAAGCTTCGAAGCAAAATGGGAGCGAAGGGAGATTACATTAAGACAGTATGGGGAGTAGGCTACAAGTTCGAGGTATAAGAGGTGCATTTTGATAGAAGCTTTTATAAAAAGAAAAAAAACACTATCCACACAGCTTACGGTTGTTATTTCCATACTTGTGCTTGGAATGATGGGACTTTTCTGGCTTGCGAATAACACATTGTTGGAAAAGTATTATGTATACAACAAACAAAAGGAAATGATTTCCGTGTACCGCATGGTAGACAAGGCAGCGATAGATGATATGCTGTCGGATGAGAATTTTGCGGTGACACTTCAGAAAAAGTGTGTGAGTGCCAATATTGACACAGTGGTTTTTAATAAATATGGCAAGGTAATCATAGAGGGCGCGTCAGATAATGATGAGGTATTCCGGCTCCTTTTAGAGGCGAGTATGTCATCATATCCTGATGATTATCACGATATTAAGCTGACCAAAAAGAAGGATGAAAGACTTGGAACAGAGTATATAATAATAAACAACAGATTAGTTGATGGTAACTTTGTATACATGAAGACCCCGCTTGAGAGTATAAAGGAAAGCGTCGGAATATCCAACCGCTTCTTTGGAATATGCGGAATAGTAGCGGTTCTTGCGGGCTGCATGTTTGCATATGTTATTTCGCGAAGCATGACAAAGCCTATAAGGCGTATGACAGAGCTTTCCACGAAGATTGCGCAGCTTGACTTCGAGGCAAAATATAAGGATACAAAAAACAGCGCAAGTGAGGTCAGCGAGCTTGGCGAACATATGAATGAGCTTTCGAGAACGCTCGAACAGACCATATCAGACTTAAAGATTGCAAACAATGAATTAAAACGTGATATACAGAAAAAAGAAGAAATTGATGATATGCGCAAAGAGTTTTTATCCAATGTCTCACACGAGCTGAAGACACCGCTTGCATTGATATCAGGATATGCAGAGGGGTTACGAGAGGCTGTTAATGATGATGAGGAAAGCCGCAATTTTTATTGTGATGTCATCATGGATGAGACGGACAAGATGAACCGTATGGTGATGAAGCTGCTTTCACTCAACAAGCTTGAGTTCGGCAATGATGTGGTTGAGATGGGCCGATTTGATCTCACGGAGGTGATTTCAGGTGTGATATCTTCGTCAGCTCTCCTTGCACAAAAAAATAATGTCACACTGCAGTTTGATTATGACAAGCCGGTATATGTCAGCGGCGATATGTTCAAGATTGAGGAGGTTGTAACAAATTATATAAGTAATGCTATCAATCATTGCATCTGCGGTGAAATCATTACGGTAAAATATATTATGACAGACAAGCTTGTGAGGGTGAGTGTGTTTAATCCGGGAGAAGTGATTCCAAAGGAGTCACTGGACAAAATCTGGACGAAGTTTTATAAGGTTGATAAAGCAAGAACCAGGGAATATGGGGGAAGCGGCATCGGTTTGTCCATTGTAAAGGCGATTATGGAGTCACATCACAGGGCATATGGTGTGGTGAATCATGATAATGGTGTGGAATTCTGGTTTGAACTTGAGTTATTTATTGCAAATAATAAATAAATATGGTACTATAAATAGAGATTAGGATAAAAGTCACAGGAAAGAGAATGGGTTATTGAAATGACAGGAAAACGAATTAAAATTATGGCTTCTGTGCTTGCTGTGGCAACGGTGATGACAGGCTGCGGAACCAAAATTTATGACATGACTGATGAAGAACAGCAACTGATTGTCAACTATTCAGCTTATGCTCTTTCAAAACATAATATTTATCAGCCGGATGGAATGACATCAGTCACGGAGGCTGAGACTGAGGAGCAGGATACTTCTGCTGCGGAAACTGCAGATGAAAAAACATCTGAGAAAACAGATACCGGGCATGAAAATGGAAATTCCAGTCAGTCACAGCAGACTGCACAGGAAACAAAACCTACAATGCAGACAGTGTCACTTGCACAGGCTATAGGCTATGATGGTTTAAGTGTGTCGTATGCGGGTCTGACAACAGAGGAAACCTACAAGGAGGGCAGCTATTATTCGATGGAGGCCGGTGCCGGTAATACTTATGCAGTGCTTAAGTTTACACTGAGCAATACGACAGGCACGGATATGAATGTGGACCTTTTTACAAAAACGGGAAAGTATAGGGCTGCATTTTCAGGCGGAAAGGAATATGAAGCAGAGGGCTCTTTCCTTACATATGCGCTTAATACATTTCAGGGTACAATTGCTGCCGGACAGTCTGTTGATGTGGTCTTGCTTTTTAAAGTGCCGCAGGACACAGTGTGTGACAGCGTGACAATGTCAGTTGAAAAAGATAATGTAAAAAATTTGATTGCTTTATAAAAAATATGTTATACTTATAATAATTTAGAGGCGGAGGATATACTATGGATACAAACATACTTTTGGAATCAGGAACAAATGAGCTTGAGGTTCTCGAATTTACATTGGGAGACAATCATTATGGAATAAATGTGGCAAAGATCAGGGAAATACTTCAGTATATGCCTGTGACACCGGTTCCTAATACTCATCCAAGTGTAGAGGGAATATTTATGCCACGAGACACGATGATTACGGTTATCAATTTAAAGAATTGCCTGGGGCTTCCGCAGACAGACGAAAAGGGACTTTTCATAATCACCAATTTCAATAAGCTCAACGTAGCGTTTCATGTGGATCAGGTTATCGGAATACATAGAGTCTCATGGGAGAATATCATCAAACCGGACGAGACAATTTCAGGTGAGGATGGCAGTACGGCTACAGGCGTCATCAAGATGAATGACAGACTTATTGTTATTCTTGATTTTGAGGCGATAGTGGCATCTATCAGTCCGGAGACAGGACTTCGTGTCAATGACATAGAGCAGATGGAGGAAAGAGACAGAAGTGATGCTACCATTCTGATAGCTGAGGATTCAGCTCTCCTTTCAAAGCTTATCACGGATTGCCTTAAGAAATCAGGATATACAAAGCTTATAGTTACAGAAAACGGTCAGGAGGCCTGGGATAAAATCCGTCATATGCAGGCAGAGGGCGATGTCCTTAAAAAGATTAATTGTATCATAACTGATATTGAGATGCCGCTTATGGATGGACACAGACTTACAAAGCTTGTTAAGTCAGACCCTGAGCTGCGTGAGATTCCTCTAATTATTTTCTCTTCACTGGTTAACGAGGAGATGCGCAGAAAGGGCGAGCAGCTAGGAGCAGATGCCCAGCTTACCAAGCCGGAGATTGGACAGCTTGTGGATGCAATAGACAAGCTTCTTGACAGGCAATAATATTTGTTGAGCACTAAGGGGTGTGGCATAGGCTGCATCCCTTTAATGAGTTATAGATGGAGATTAAAATGAGCACTATATCAAAAAGCACTAAATCAAAAACAGATAATTCATCAGAAAAGTATCTTGATAATCTGTTGAATTCTATATATGGGACTGAAGACGGCAAAGGGGGTTCTTTGGTAGACCAGAGCGCTTTTCTTGAGCAGTTTGAGAACGAGCTGGAGAATGAGACATACGATGAGTATCTGTCTGAATTTGAAAAGGAGCTGGGCGATGATGATGCAAAGGCAGCCGGAAGGGCTATGGATATACAGACTCCGGCACCGGATGATAAGGATGAGTCTCTCGACGAGGTGCTGTCGGATTTTGACCGTAAGATGAAGGAACAGGAAGAAATTCCGGATGACAGTGGGACATCTGCAGGGGAACAGTCTGTGAATATTGAAAAGAAAAATTTAGAGCAGGCTGTGGAAAATTTTGAACCGGTTATCGAAGAAAATAATGAAGCTGATATAAAGCCGGAAGAACTGAAAATGGTTGATGAGATAGGAGAGCCGGATCTTGCGGGAAATGCATCAAATGATTTGCTTGATATTTTAGACAGTGATGATTTGAATAATATCGGCGAGCTTTTAGAGGGCAAGACAGATGATACCGGTGACGATATTGAAAACTATGCGAAGTCACAGATGCAAAGCCTGGAAGTGTCTGAGAGTGAAAACAAAGATAAGAAGAACAAAAAGTCTGATAAGAAAAAAAATGGGCTTCTAAAGAAAATCATTGCATTTTTCACAAAGGAGCCGGGAGAGGATAGTGAGGCTGTTGCGAATGGTGCAGAAGCGGATGCAAAGACTCTCTCAGATGAAAACCAGCAGATATTAGAAGAGCTTGAGGCTGCGGAGAAGAAAGAAAAGGCAAAGAACAAAAAGAAGGATAAGAAAGAGAAGAAACCGAAAAAAGAGAAAAAGCCTAAGGAAAAGAAAGAGAAGAAGCCTAAGGAACCGAAGGAAAAGAAGGAACGTACAAAGTGGGAAAAAGGACCGAAGCTTCCAAAGGGACCGGTAATTGTTATCTGCATTCTGGTTGCATCCCTTGTTGTGCTTATTCTCATAAGTACTGCATTGTTTGGCAACAACTCAAAGCTTAAGGATGCGCAGGATACATATAATCAGGCTATTGCAGATGTTGGACAAAACAAGACAGAGTCAATAGAGCTCTACACTCAGGCATATAGCAGTTTAAGCGGATTAAAGCTCAAAGATGGGGATGAAATGCTCTACAACAAGCTTTCAGTGCTTGCGGCAGTTGCCAATAAATATGATGCCTATAAGAGCTTTAGCGATTCAGGCTATGTAACCATGGCAGCGGATTCCTTGATATGTGCGGCAGGCCGATGTGCTGTAAATGAAGACAATGCAAAGGAATACGGATGTGAGCTGCAGCTTGAGCAGCTAAAAAACATTATTTCTGATACCCTGAGCAGTCAGTATGGCTTATCATATGATGATGCCATTGCTTTGTATAATATAGATGATAGAGATGACTATACATTGGCACTGACACAGAAATTAAATGAATTAGGCATTAAAGAGGAGACAAAATGATATGATAGCAATCATCGATTATGGAGCAGGCAACCTGCGAAGTGTGGAAAAGGCTCTCACAGCTATAGGCGAGGAGAGTATTGTGACCAGAGACAGGCATGAGATTTTAAATGCCGATAAGGTAATACTTCCAGGAGTAGGAGCTTTTGGAGATGCAATGGATTCGCTTAAAAAATATGAGCTGGACAAGGTGATTCATGAGGTTTGTGACATGAGTAAGCCATTTCTTGGCATATGCCTGGGTCTTCAGCTATTATTTGAGGGAAGCGATGAGAGTCAGGGCGTTGAGGGGCTTCATGTGCTTGACGGACAGATACTTCGCATACCTGATAAGGAAGGACTTAAAATACCTCACATAGGCTGGAATTCACTTGATTTACAGAACAAAGGAAGGCTGTTTAAAGGTCTTTCAGAGCATCCGTATGTATATTTTGTGCATTCGTACTATCTGAAAGCCGCTGATGAAGCAATTGTCACAGCAACGACAGAGTACAGTACACACATTCATGCGTCTGTAGAGAAAAATAATGTGTTCGCCTGCCAGTTCCATCCGGAAAAAAGCAGCACAGTCGGACTTTCGATACTTAAAAATTTTGCAGGGATAGGGGAGGCATAATATGTTTACGAAGAGAATAATCCCATGTCTGGATGTGAATAACGGACGTGTTGTGAAGGGCATAAATTTTGTCAATTTAAGAGATGCAGGTGACCCGGTTGAGATTGCGGCCGCATATGATAAGGCAGGCGCAGATGAGGTGGTTTTTCTGGATATAACAGCATCAAGCGACAACAGAAATACTGTTGTGGATATGGTCAGAAAGGTTGCTGAAAAGGTGTTTATACCGTTCACTGTGGGCGGCGGCATCAGAACAGTCGATGATTTTAAGGCACTGCTTAGAGAGGGTGCGGACAAGATTTCAATAAATTCAAGTGCCATAAACACACCGCGGCTTATCAGCGACGCTGCGGATAAGTTTGGCAGTCAGTGTGTGGTTGTGGCAATCGATGCAAGACGTCGTGCTGACGGAAGCGGCTGGAATGTATACAAGAACGGAGGACGCATAGATACAGGTCTTGATGCCATTGAGTGGGCTGTTAAGGCAAATGAGCTTGGAGCGGGAGAAATCCTTCTTACAAGTATGGATTGTGACGGCACAAAGGATGGCTACGATATCGAGCTTACAAGGCTTATTGCCGATAACGTTTCTGTTCCGGTTATCGCATCGGGCGGTGCAGGTACAAAGGAGCATTTTTACGAGGCTCTGACAGAGGGAAAGGCGGACGCAGCGCTTGCAGCTTCACTTTTCCACTACAAGGAGCTTGAAATTATGGATTTAAAGAATTATCTGGCAGATAAAGGCGTGTCGGTCAGAAGATAGGCGGTAGATTGGGATTATGAGTATGCTTGACGGCGAGTGGGCAAAGGCTGTGGGAGCCGAGTTTAAAAAACCATATTACAGGGATTTGTACAATTTTGTAAGAGATGAATATGCCACACATGTGGTATATCCTCCGGCAGATGACATATTTAATGCCATGCATTTTACACCACTTGACAAGGTGAAGGTGCTCATCCTCGGACAGGATCCGTACCACAATGTCAATCAGGCGCATGGACTGTCGTTTTCAGTGCTTCCGTCTCAGAAGGACATTCCGCCATCACTGCAGAATATCTACAAGGAACTGCACGACGATTTAGGGTGTGATATCCCGAATAATGGATACCTGAAGAAATGGGCTGATCAGGGAGTTTTGCTATTGAATACGGTGCTCACTGTCAGAGCTCATCAGGCAAACTCGCATCAGGGGCACGGCTGGGAGAAGTTCACGGATGCAATCATAGAGGCTGTAAATGAGCAGGACAGACCTATAGTATATATGCTCTGGGGACGTCCGGCGCAGTCAAAGATTCCTATGCTTACAAATCCAAAGCATCTGATATTGAAAGCACCGCATCCAAGCCCGCTGTCGGCTTACAGAGGTTTTTTTGGCTGTAAGCATTTTAGTCAGGCCAATGATTTTTTAAAGGAACATGGAGTGGCGCCGATAGATTGGCAGATAGAGGATATATAAAGGTCGGTAATACCGGCAGATATTTTCTTGACATAAATTGGAAAAGCGTCTATATTAAAAATATATAGAAAGTAACGGATTACATGATTATCAAAGGAGTGATACTATGAGAGGAATAGGAATGTGGGATTCGTCATCCATATCCACACTGTTTTCCGGCTTTAGCAGCAGTAGAAGTAGCAATGCAGCATCGTCTTTTATTGCAAACATGGATATGACTACATATAGCGGCATTAGAAGTGGCAGCTATTTTAAGCTTCTCAAGTCATATTATGGAAATAACCTTAATTCAAAGGCCCAGTCTCTTGTCTCATCATCTGTTTCTACATCTAAGGATTCAGTGAAGACACTTGCGTCCATCGAGTCGGAGTCAGAGGACATGGTAAAGTCGGCGCAGGCTCTTTACAAAAACAGCGGCAAGGACGATACAGATGCTACGTACAAGAAGGTGTCAGCTTTTGTGTCTGATTACAACAGTCTCATTAATGCTGCGGATGATTCTGAGACAAAGCAGATTTCGAGAAATCTTGAGTCTATGAAGTCACTTACAGATATCAATTCAAAGTCGCTTGCGAAGGTGGGAATCACAGTGGATTCCAAGTCCGGCAAGCTGTCTGTCGACGAGGATACCTTTAAAAAGGCTGATTCGACCAGGGTTGATGCACTTTTTAAGGGAAATGGCTCTTATGCTTACGCAGTGGCAAGCAAGGCTTCAATGCTTGAGTATGCCGCAAAGAATGAGGCAGAAAAGACTAATACGTATGGCGCCGATGGAAGGTATACACAGGTCTACAACAGTGGATATAATTATAATATGTTTTTATAGTCAAAGACAGGCTGGGAATCACCCGCCTCACTTTACGGCTTAATAAAAGAAGCATCCCGGTTTGGGATGCTTCTTTTTAATTAATTAGCGTTTAGTTGTCGTTTTCATCGTCCTCGCTCATTGAGTAGACCTGACGCTTACGTGCCATCTCATCGCTCTCAAGATATTCGTCGTAGGTTGTGATCTTGTCGATCATTGAACCGTTTGGCAGGAATTCTATGATTCGGTTGGCGGTTGTCTGGACTACCTGGTGGTCACGGCAGGCAAAGAGGATTACTCCCGGGAATTTTATCATTCCGTTGTTTAATGCTGTTATTGACTCCATGTCGAGGTGGTCTGTAGGCTCATCGAACATGAGTACATTGCTTCCCATGATCATCATGCGGGAGAGCAGTACACGAACCTTTTCTCCTCCGGAGAGTACACGCATTTTCTTTACTCCATCTTCACCGGCAAAGAGCATACGGCCAAGGAAACCACGCACATATGTGGCGTCCTTTATTTCTGAGTACTGTGTGAGCCAGTCAACGATGAGCTCATCAGTATCAAAGATTGTGGTATTGTCCTTTGGAAAGTATGACTGGCTGGTTGTGACACCCCATTTATATGAGCCCTCGTCCGGCTCAAGCTCTCCGGCAAGGATTTTAAACATAGTTGTTTTTGCAAGCTCGTTTCCACCGACAAATGCAATTTTGTCATCGTGGTTGACAGTGAATGAGATATTGTCAAGTACCTTTACACCGTCGATGGTTTTTGAGATGCCCTCGACAAAGAGCACATCGTTTCCGATTTCACGCTCAGGACGGAAATCAATGTATGGGTATTTACGGCTTGATGGACGTATTTCATCAAGCTGGATTTTTTCGAGGGCACGTTTTCTTGATGTAGCCTGCTTTGATTTAGAGGCATTGGCAGAGAAACGCTGGATAAATTCCTGCAGCTCCTTGATTTTTTCCTCTTTCTTTTTGTTTGCTTCCTTCATCTGACGGACAATAAGCTGGCTTGATTCATACCAGAAATCATAGTTTCCTGCGTAGAGCTGGATCTTACCGTAATCCATGTCGGCGATGTTCGTGCAGACCTTGTTGAGGAAGTATCTGTCATGGGATACAACGATGACCGTGTTCTCGAAATTGATGAGGAATTCCTCAAGCCATGAGATGGCATCGAGGTCTAAGTGGTTGGTAGGCTCATCGAGAAGCAGTATGTCAGGATTTCCAAACAGTGCCTGAGCGAGAAGCACCTTGACCTTTACTGCACCCGGCAGATCTGCCATCAGAGTGTAGTGATCCTCAGTAGGTACACCGAGACCGTTTAAGAGAGTAGCTGCATCCGACTCAGCATTCCAGCCGTCCATATCGGCAAACTCAGCCTCAAGCTCGCTGGCACGGATTCCGTCCTCGTCTGAGAAATCCTCCTTCATATAGATGGCTTCCTTCTCCTTCATGATATCATAGAGACGCTTATTACCCATGATAACCGTATCAAGTACTGTAAACTCATCGTACTTGAAGTGATCCTGCTGTAAGAATGACAGTCTCTGTCCCGGAGTGATTGCTATATCACCGCTTGTAGGCTCAAGCTGTCCTGAGAGAATCTTTAAAAATGTAGACTTGCCGGCACCGTTTGCACCAATAAGTCCGTAGCAGTTTCCCTCTGTGAATTTTATGTTGACATCCTCAAATAAAGCTTTTTTACCAATTCTTAATGTAATATTGTTTGCACTAATCATTTTGTCTTTATTCAATCCTTTCCTATTTAATAACCTGTTCGTTTCTGTAACACATCGTTTCTATTTTAACGTAAAACCAGTATTTTGCAAGTGTTTTACAGGCGATTTATAGCCATTGTGCCCTTTTGTACATAAATTTTACCTTGTTAATAAATATTTTAGGGTTTTTGTACAATGTATTGCTAAAAAAACTTGATTTTTTACAGCGCACAAACTAAACTATTATGTAGAGACATTCTGATTCATGTCTATAATTGAACATTTATTTTACAGGAGGAAATATCATGTCTAGAGCAAAACAGTCGATGGATGGAAATACCGCTGCCGCTCATGTAGCATATGCCTACACAGAGGTTGCCGGAATCTATCCTATCACACCTTCTAGCCCAATGGCTGATACAGTTGATCAGTGGTCAGCAGCAGGACAGAAGAACATTTTCGGAAGCACTGTAAAGGTAGTTGAGATGGAGTCTGAGGCAGGTGCCGCTGGTACAGTTCACGGATCTCTTGCAGCTGGTGCACTTACTACAACATTTACAGCTTCACAGGGACTTTTACTTATGATCCCTAATATGTACAAAATCGCAGGTGAGAACCTTCCTTGCGTATTTGACGTATCAGCTCGTACAGTATCTTCACATGCACTGAATATCTTCGGTGATCACAGTGATGTATATGCTTGTCGTCAGACTGGTTTCGCAATGCTTTGTGAGACAAATCCACAGGAGGTTATGGATCTTTCACCGGTTGCACACTGTGCAGCACTTGAGGGAAAGGTTCCATTCATCAACTTCTTCGATGGATTCCGTACTTCTCATGAGATTCAGAAAATCGAGAAGTGGGATTATGAGGATCTCAAAGAGATGTGTCCAATGGATGCAGTTGCTGAATTCAGAGCACACGCTCTTAACCCGGAGCATCCAGCAGCTCGTGGATCACACGAGAACGGAGATATCTTCTTCCAGCATAGAGAGGCATGTAATAAGTTCTATGATGAGCTTCCAGCAGTTGTTGAGAAGTACATGGACAAGGTTAATGCTAAGCTTGGTACAGATTACAAATTATTCAACTACTACGGAGCACCTGACGCTGATCGTGTAATCATCGCTATGGGTTCTATCAATGATGTAGCTGAGGAAGTAATCGATTACTTAACAGCAAAGGGAGAGAAAGTCGGACTTATTAAGGTACGTCTTTACCGTCCATGGTCTTCAGAGGCTCTTCTTAAAGCTATTCCAAAGACTGCAAAGAAGATCGCTGTATTAGACCGTACAAAAGAGCCAGGATCACTTGGTGAGCCATTATACTTAGACGTTGCTACAACACTTCGTGAAGCAGGAATGAACGATGTTGTATTAGTAGGCGGACGTTACGGATTAGGATCTAAGGATACACCACCTTCTTCAGTATTTGCTGTATATACAGAGCTTGAGAAGGATGCTCCTAAGCAAAGATTTACACTTGGAATCGTGGATGATGTTACAAATCTTTCACTTCCAGAGGTTAAGCCAGCTCCTATCACATCTGCACCTGGTACAAAAGAGTGCAAGTTCTGGGGTCTCGGCGGAGATGGTACTGTAGGTGCTAACAAGAACTCTACAAAGATCATCGGTGACCACACAGACAAATACATCCAGGCATACTTCCAGTATGACTCAAAGAAGACTGGTGGTGTTACAATTTCTCACTTGAGATTTGGTGACAACCCAATCAGAAGCCCATACTACATCAACCAGGCAGACTTCGTAGCATGCCACAACCCTGCATATGTTATCCAGGGCATGAAGATGGTTCAGGATGTTAAGCCGGGCGGAGTATTCATGATCAACTGCCAGTGGTCAGATGAAGAGCTTGCTCATCACCTCAACGCTGACGCTAAGAAATATATCGCTGACAACAACATTCAGCTTTACACAATCAACGCTATCGACAAGGCTATCGAGATCGGAATGGGTAAGAGAACTAACACAATTCTCCAGTCTGCATTCTTCAAGCTTGCAGATGTAATGCCTATCGACAAGGCTGTTGAGTACATGAAAGCTGCTGCTAAGAAGTCATACTCAAAGAAGGGTGACGCAGTAGTAGAGATGAACTACAAGGCTATCGATGCCGGTGTTGACGCTGTACATAAGGTAGAGGTACCAGAGTCTTGGAAGAATCCTGAGGCAGATGCTCCTAAGGCAGAGCGCACAGGACGTCCAGAGGTTGTTAAGCTTGTTAACGAGCTCCTTGATCCAATCGCTAAGATGGATGGAGACAGCCTTCCGGTTTCAGCATTCGCTGACAAGGCAGACGGACAGTATGTAACAGGTGCTTCTGCATACGAGAAGAGAGGAACAGCCGTTACAGTTCCACAGTGGGATCCAGAGAAGTGTATCCAGTGTAACAACTGTGCATTTGTATGTTCTCACGCTACAATTCGTCCATTCTTACTTACAGATGACGAAGTAAAGGCAGCTCCTGACAACATGAAGGTTGCTGATATGAAGCCAAAGGCAGGCGCTTACAAGTATACAATGAGCGTATCTCCACTTGACTGTATGGGATGTGGAGAGTGTATCACAGTATGTCCTACAGCTGCTATCGCTATGGTTCCACAGGAGTCACAGGCAGCAGAGCAGCCAGTATTCGATTACTTAGTAGCTAACGTTTCTAAGAAGACAGATGCTGGAATGGTAGATACAACACCTAAGGGTTCACAGTTCAACCAGCCACTCCTTGAGTTCTCAGGATCATGTGCAGGTTGTGCAGAGACATCATACGCTAGATTAATTACTCAGTTATTCGGTGAGCAGATGTACATCTCTAACGCAACAGGATGTTCATCAATTTGGGGTAACCCAGCTGCTACATCACCATATACAGTTAACATTAACTCTAAGAAGGGACCAGCTTGGTCTAACTCACTCTTTGAGGATAATGCTGAGCATGGACTTGGTATGTATGTTGGACAGAAGTACCTTCGTGACCAGGCTATCGAGAGTGCTACAGCTTGTGCTACAAGCGATAAGGCTTCAGCAGAGCTTAAGGCAGCATACGATGAGTTCATGGCTACAAAGGACGACACAAAGGCAAACGTTGCTCCTACAGAAGCACTTATTGCTGAGTTAGAGAAGGCAGCAGCAGCTGGATGTCCAGATGCACAGGCAGCTATCGCTAAGAAGGATTACCTTGGCAAGAAGTCTGTATGGATCTTCGGTGGTGACGGATGGGCATATGATATCGGTTTCGGTGGATTAGACCATGTACTTGCTTCTGGTGAGAACGTAAACGTAATGGTATTCGATACAGAGATGTACTCTAACACAGGTGGACAGGCTTCTAAGGCTTCTAACATCGGTGAGGTATGTCAGTTCGCAGCAGCTGGTAAAGAGACAAGCAAGAAGTCACTTTCAGAGATCGCTATGAGCTACGGATATGTATACGTTGCACAGATCGCTCTTGGAGCAAACCCAGCACAGGCTGTTAAGGCTATTACAGAGGCTGAGGCTTATCCGGGACCATCACTTATCATCGGATACGCACCTTGCGAGCTTCACGGTATCGCTAAGGGTGGTATGAACCACTGCCAGGATGAGATGAAGAAGGCTGTTAAGGCTGGATACTGGAACCTCTTCTCATTCAACCCTGCACTCAAGGCTGAAGGAAAAAATCCATTCACTCTTACATCAAAGGCCGGCGACGGATCTTACCAGGAGTTCCTTAACAACGAGGCACGTTATACTCGTCTTATCAAGCCTTTCCCAGAGAGAGCAGAGAAACTCTTTGCTAAGTCTGAGGAGACAGCTAAGGCACGTTATACACACCTTGAGAAACTCGTTAAATTATACGGAGAGGACTAATTCATTAGTTACGGTATATATTTTATCCCACAGGGCATTTGCCCTGTGGGATTTTTGCTTATTATCCTGTGATTACCCTATATTTCGTGGTTTTTTTGTTTACAAATACAATATGTAATGGTACAATATTTTTGTTAATTGGATTTTGTATCCGTTGGAGGAAGATAAATGTCAGGCATATTGGATAGACGATCAAGACGATTTGTGGGCTCAGAGTCAAACGAGAGAGTATTGACAGCCAGAGTGGCAAGAGACGATATAAATCGTGGAGAGAAAATACAGGGAAAAATGCAGGAAAAAATGCAGGAAAAAGTGGACAAAGACGATTTTTTGATAACCCAGATAGATGAGTTTCGAGAGAAAGCCAAGCGTTTGCAGGAGATGCTCAACACAAAAGAGACGAAGGCGAAGGAGCTTTCAAGCATTGTTGAGGAGCGCGAGGCAAAGGCAGATGAATTACAGCAGATATTAGATGAGCGACAGGCAAAGGCAGATGGAATTACAGCACAGGTTGCCAAGCAGATAGATGTGCTTATTGAGAGCGTTCATGAGAAGATGGCAGAGATTGAAAGCTCTATGAATGCTAATATGAGCAGTCTTGGGAATTCGATTAATGCAAATATGGACAGCCTTGGGAATTCAATTAATGCAAATATGGACAACCTGGGCAGTTCAATGTCTGGACAGATAGGTAATATGGGACAGTCTCTTGGCAGTGAGATTTCCGGAATCAGTCAGAATATAGGCAGTAATTTTGATTTTGGTGATACTTTAGAGCAGACGAGAAGAATTACCGAGGAAGGAACCGCGGCGGTCACATCAGCGGTGAATGAGGCCAATGAGCATATGCTTCAGTCTCTTACCGAGCTTAATGACCAGCTGGTAGCCATAAAGGCGGAGCTTTCAGATAAGGTACATACCGAGAATGTCAAGTGCTTTAGAAATATACAGGATCTGTTCAAGGTTATGGGAGATAAGGTAGATACAGTATCTGAGCTCGAGAAACAGATTGGCACAACAAAAACCTTTGCGATTATTTCAGCGGTGCTTGCAATAATCAATACATTTGGATTTGTTGCAATAGCATTGTATATTTTGGGCTTTTTCAGTTCGATTTTTTAATAGATTGTTATAATGATATGGGTGGTGCAGTTTTCTATGAGAAAATTGCACCATATTTTGACATTTACATAAATAAATCTAAAGACCAAAAGCAAAACGGTTGTAAAGATATAACATAGAGAGGAATAGTACATGGCAAAAAAGATTGTAAGAGTTGTGGGACATAAAAATCCTGACACGGATTCTATCTGTGCGGCAATAGCATATGCAAACCTGAAATCACAGACAGATGATACAATGGAATACATACCGATGCGAGCCGGAAGTGTCAGTGCGGAGACAGCGTTTGTGCTGGATTATTTCAAAGCAGATATACCTGCACTTTTGAAGGATGTGGGAACACAGATAAAGGATATACACATCAGAAGGACTGAGGGTGTCAGCAGCAATCTATCCATGAAAAAAGCATGGGAGATGATGAAGATACTCAATGTTGTTACTCTTCCGGTTGTCAATAAGAGGGGTAAGCTCGAGGGACTTATTGTGACAAGTGATATCGCAAAGTCATATATGGATGTGTACGACAGCACCATTCTGGCGGAGGCGCGGACCCAGTACAGGAATATTATAGAGACACTTGATGGAAAGATAGTGGCTGGTAATGAGCATGGCTACTTCATAAAGGGTAAGGTCGTAGTGGGAGCAGGTACACCTGATACATTAAAGAGTGATGTGGCAGAGGATGATTTGGTCATCATCTCAGACCGCGAGGAGTCGCAGCTTATCTGTATAGAGGCCAACTGCAGTTGTATTATTGTGACAAACGGCTTCGATATATCAAAAGAGGTCATAAATGCCGCAAATGCCAAGGATGTGGTGGTGATAAGCACACCGTATGATATTTTTACGGCGGCACGTCTTATAAATCAGAGTATGCCGATAAAGTCATTTATGACAAAGGAAAATCTCATTTATTTTGATTTGGATGATTATGTGGATGATGTGCGTGATACTGTTTCAAAAATCAGACACAGGGATTTCCCGATACTCGACGAAAACCAGAATTATGTTGGCATGTTCTCCCGCAGAAATTTGATGAATGCAAGGAAAAAGCAGGTGATACTTGTGGATCACAATGAGACATCACAGGCAGTTGCCAATATTGATGAGGCTGAGATCCTTGAGATAATTGATCATCATCGAATTGGTTCTCTTGAGACAATCGGACCTGTATATTTCAGAAACCAGCCGCTTGGCTGCACCGGAACCATAATCTATCAGATGTATATGGAAAAGGGGGTGGAGGTTACTCCACAGATGGCAGGACTTATGTGTGCGGCAATACTATCTGACACACTTGTATTCCGTTCACCTACATGTACTCCTGTTGACAAATCCACTGCGCTTATTCTTGCAGAGATTGCGCAGATAGATGTGGATGAGTTTGCACAGAAAATGTTCGAGGCCGGCAGTAACTTTGCAAATAAGACAGAGGATGAAATATTAAATCAGGATTTTAAAATATTTCATTCAGGATATTATACCTTTGGAGTATCGCAGATTTCTGCTCTTTCAAGGAATGAGCTGGATAAGGTACAGGCGAGAGTGGTGCCTCTGCTTGACAAGATGCAGGTGGAAAAACAGCTTGATATGCTCTTCGTTATGCTTACTGATATACTTAATGAGTCTACATATCTCATCTACAGTGGAGCAGAGGCCGCGTCAATAGCAGCTTCGGCATATAATCAGCCACAGAGTAAGGATGGAATTATGCTCAAGGGTGTGGTATCGCGCAAGAAGCAGCTCATACCTGAGCTTATAAATGTGATTAACGAGAGATAATATCTAAAGAAGAAAGAATAAAAAGCTTCCGGTTTTGTACCGAGAAGCTATTTATTTATGTATGTGTAGGTGTAGAATGGAATTGCTTGCGGTATGCACGGATAAATGAGGAATAGCTTCCGAAACCACAGGCATCGCAGGCGGCTGACACACTGCTTCCGTCGCGAATCATATCGCGGGCGAGCAGCAGACGCTTTGTCGTGATATATGAACCTATGGTGCAGCCTGTTTCTTCCTTGAAGGTGTGCATCAGGTGATACCTGCTCACATAGAATTTATCTGCCAGTTCATCAATGCTTATATGGTTTGTTAAATTCTTATTTAAGAAATCTAAAATCTCTACAATTTTTTTATTTGAGGAAAATGTGTTAATATACTCGATACCGCCATGCAGGGTTATACGATTGAGCTGTATCAGAAACTCTAGAAACAGGAGCTTCTGGTACAGCTCATTTGCGTATTCATTAGTTTCTTTGAGTGTAGAGTCTAGTCCCTTGATTGTGTCAGCCAGACGGCTGCCTTTGGTCGCAGCGAGTCTTAGTACATGTGACTGGTTAGCATAGGCCTGTTTGAAACAGCATGCCAGGTCATAGCCCTTGCCCACATAATCGTCAACAAGCTGCTGGGAAACGTATATAATGATTCTCTCATAAATTGAATCATCATTTAATATTGGCTTATGTACCTCGCCGGCATTGACAAGCACGATATCATTTTCTTTAAGGTCATAGCTGCGGCCCTCAATGCAGTAGGATACATTGCCACGCAGATGAATCAGAATTTTGTGGAAATCATGATAGTGAAAATCTATATTCAGCTTGTGTTCATCTTTTAGATGGAATATTTTAAAGGACTCCGTCAGGTAGCCTGTTTTTGCGTAATTTGAATCCATACTATGCTCCTTTGATAATAAGATGTTACTATAAGCATAATCTATAACAGCACAAAACGCAATATAAAACGCACAAAATGCTATAGAAAAACAAGAAAGTGCGCTGTATAATATAATTAAAGTAACTATTCGGAACCACAGAGAACAAGAAAAGCTGATGCGTCATGCTCGCATGTAAGCAGCAGATTTTCTTGTTCTCAAGGTGGCTCGAATAGAGCGCCCCACACATATGAGCAAAATTAGCTGCGTAGCAGTGACAAAGCACGAGTATCGTGCGGTTTTGCGAATGTGCGTGGGATGGTTCTGAATAGTTACCAATATAAAACCAATAACGAGGTGACCACTATGAAATTTACAAAAATGCATGGCTGTGGAAATGATTATGTATATGTAAACCTGTTTGAAGAGAAATTAGATGACCCGGCAAGGGTGTCAATATATGTCAGTGACAGGCATTTTGGAATAGGCTCAGACGGACTAATCACAATAGGTCCGTCAGACAAGGCTGATTTTAGAATGAGAATATATAATGCAGATGGTTCGGAGGCAGAGATGTGCGGAAACGGCATACGCTGCGTGGCAAAATATGTGTATGACCACAAGCTTACTGACAAGACCGAGATATCGGTTGAGACAGGAGCCGGCATCAAGTACCTTACACTATATGTGGAGGAAGGAAAAGTATCGCAGGTGCGCGTGGATATGGGCGAGCCTATTCTGACACCGGGGGATATCCCGGTGGTGAAAGCAGACGGAAGTGCTTATGATGATGACTACAGGGTGATAGATGAGCCGATTTCTGTGGGCGAAAGAGAATGGCATATGACCTGTGTTTCAATGGGAAACCCTCATGCAGTAGTGTTTGTCGATGATGTGGCAGGTTTTGAGCTTGAGAAATATGGTCCTCTTTTTGAGAATCATAAGATGTTTCCAAAACGCACCAATACAGAGTTTGTAGAGATATTATCAAGGAATGAAGCAAAAATGAGAGTATGGGAGAGGGGAAGTGCCGAGACCTGGGCTTGCGGTACAGGAACCTGTGCAACAGTCATGGCATGCATACTCAACAAAAAGACTGACAATAAGGTGCTTGTGCATTTAAGGGGCGGAGATCTGACTATCGAGTATATACCTGAAACCAATCATGTGTTTATGACTGGCCCTGCTACAGAGGTTTTCTCAGGAGAAATTGATATCAGATAGAATAGAAACAAAATCAACAGAAAATATAATACCAAAATATAATAAAATAAAAATGGGAGAAAATAAAATGAAGCTTGAAAAATTACTTGAAAGAATGGATTATAAAGTATTAGCAGGAAGCACAGATATAGAGATTTCCACACTAGTGTATGACTCGCGCAAGGTGGAGAAGGCTTCTGTATTTGTGTGTATATCGGGAGCAGTGTCAGATGCGCATGATTTCATCCCTGATGTGGTGAAAAAAGGTGCAGCGGCAGTGGTTGTCGAAAAAGATGTGACTCCTATCGACGGAGTGACATATATTAAGGTAGATAATACAAGGCTTGCACTTGCATGCATGTCAGCAGCTTATTTTGATTATCCGGCAGAGAAGATAAAGACTATCGGTATTACAGGTACAAAGGGTAAGACCACTACCACATATATGGTAAAGTCAATTCTTGAGTCAGCCGGCATAAAGACAGGACTTATCGGTACAATAGAGTCTATATGTGGTGACAAGAAAATTCCGTCAGCAAATACCACACCTGAGTCCTACAGGGTTCAGGAGCTGTTTAAGGAGATGGTGGATGAAGGCCTTGATGCGGTCGTTATGGAAGTATCATCACAGGCACTCATGCTTCACAGAGTATCAGGCTTTACCTTTGATATCGGCGTATTTACAAACCTTGAGCCTGACCACATTGGAGAGCATGAACACAAGGATTTTGCAGACTACATGCATTGCAAGAGCCTTTTGTTCAGACAGTGCAGGCTTGGTATCTTTAACGGAGATGATGAGCACTTAGAGGGCATTATGAAGGGACACACATGCCAGGTGGAGACTTACGGTTACAAGTCCACAAACAATCTGGTAGCAGAAAACGTTGAGCTTAAAAAGGAGCATGGAGCACTCGGCGTGAAATATCATGTATCAGGCCTTCTGGATTTTGATGTGGAGGTCAATGTGCCGGGCAAATTCTCAGTATACAATTCACTCACTGCCATTGCTATCTGCCATCATTTCAATGTGGATAAAAAGGCAATCGAGGAGGCTCTTCATCATGTGAGTGTAAAGGGCAGAATAGAGATTGTTCCTGTTACAAAGAGATATACTCTTATGATTGATTATGCACACAATGCCATGGCGCTTGAAAGCCTCCTTACCACTCTTAAGGAGTATGATCCGGGCAGACTTGTATGCCTGTTTGGATGTGGCGGAAACAGGGCAAAGTCACGCCGTTATGAGATGGGAGAGGTGTCATCGAGACTTGCAGACCTTACTGTTGTCACATCCGATAATCCAAGAGATGAGGAGCCTATGGATATCATTAATGATATTTTACAGGGGGTACACAAGGCAGATGGAGAGTATGTGACAATTCCTGACCGTAAGGAGGCTATCAGATACTGCATGGAGAATGCCAAGGATGGTGATATCATAGTGCTTGCAGGAAAGGGCCATGAGGATTATCAGGAGATAAAGGGTGTGAAGCATCACATGGATGAGAGAGAATTAATTGCTGATATAATAAAAGAGAACCCTGACATCAGACTTTAATATTTTAGTATAGGTTAAATAGTTTAGTATAAAATAGTTCAGTAAAATAGTGTATTTGGGAGGTATATATGTCTCTGTTTAAGGGCGCCGGAGTAGCGCTAATTACTCCTTTCAATGAGGATAACAGTGTAAACTATGAAATGCTTAGGATGCTGGTGAAAAGACAGATAGACGGTGGCACTGATGCAATTATCGTGTGTGGCACGACTGGTGAGCCTGCTACAATGACAGAGGAAGAAAAGCTTTCGGTAATAAAATGTGTGGTAGACGAGACAGCCGGGCAGATTCCTGTAATAGCGGGAACAGGTGCCAACTGCACACAAAATGTGATAGATTTTTCACAGAAGGCTGAAAAGCTTGGTGTAGACGGTCTGCTTGTTGTCACACCTTACTACAATAAAGCCACACAGAATGGTCTTTATGCGCACTATGCAGCGATAGCAGGGGCGGTTGGGCTTCCAATCATTATGTACAACGTACCATCGCGCACAGGCTGCAATATACTTCCACAGACTGCGGCAAGGCTTGGCAGGGATTTTGAAAATATAGTAGGAATCAAGGAAGCAAGTGGCAATATATCGCAGGTTGCAAAGCTAAAGAAACAGGCAGGAGATGACCTCGATATTTATTCAGGAAACGATGACCAGGTCATTCCAATACTCTCACTCGGTGGAATCGGTGTGATATCAGTGCTGTCTAATGTAATGCCGGCTGCAGTGCATGACATGGTGATGGAATATCTGAATGGAAATATTAAATCAGCACTTGATATCCAGCTTAAATACCTGGATTTAATAGAGGCGCTGTTTTGTGAGGTGAATCCGATTCCTGTAAAGGCAGCTATGAAGCTTTTGGGATATAATGTGGGAGGACTTCGTCTGCCACTCACGGAGCTTGAGGATGCAAACCGGGCAAGGCTTAAAGAAAACTTGGAAAAACTAAAGGAAAATTAGTGAATACAGAAGTATATTAAAGAAAAATTAAAGGATAAATTAACATATGGGAAAACAAAACTGGAAGCCGGGCAATATGCTAAACCCGGTGCCGGCTGTGATGGTGAGTGTAACTGACAAGGCCGGAAATAACAATATAATAACAGTGGCATGGGCGGGAACGGTGTGCACTAATCCGCCTATGCTTTCAATATCTGTAAGACCGGAGCGCTTTTCTTATAACATGATTAAAGAAACCGGAGAGTTTGTGGTGAATCTGACCACAGATGAGCTGCTTAGAGCCTGCGACTACTGCGGAGTGAAGAGCGGCAGGGATGTGGACAAATTTAAAGAACTGCATCTGACACCGCTTGCGATGCAGCATGTGTCAGCAGTCGGAATATCACAAAGCCCGGTAAATATTGAGTGCAGGGTAAGAAAGTGTGAGGAGCTTGGCAGCCATACAATGTTTATAGCAGACGTCGTCGGCGTGACGGTGGATGATAAATACATGGACGAGACAGGAAAGTTTCATATCAATGATACCGGTCTTGTGATGTACTCACACGGAGAGTATTTCGGCTTCGGAGATAAGCTGGGCAGCTTCGGCTACTCTGTAAGAAAAAACAGAAAGTAATTTATCGAAGCAGCATATCCATGAGGTATGCATACACATCCTCATTCTGATTCTTCCAGTTGCTGCATATGGCCTCAGCCTGCTCCTTTGTGCTGACTGAGAGAGTCAGATCGATGATAGTGGTGCTCTCCGAGCGCACCTGACAGCGTACAGCATACTTGTGGTCGGTTGTCCTGTAATAGTCTGCAAGAATGGAATTTTCCTGCCTGAACTCGAGCTTGTTGTCGGTAAAGAAGCTCTTTACATCAGACTCGATACCGTCTGTAATCTTGTCCTTGAAGAAACCGAGCGTCTCTTTTCCGGCAGCAGTCAGAGTATACTGTGTATTGGAATGAGTAGACTCAAAATTAATTAAATCAGCATTTACTAAATCACCGATGACCTCCTGTACACGGAAGTAGTCGGTGTATTCTTTTTCCAAAAAGAAATTGGAAATCTGTGTGTTTGACAGCGGAAAGCCCGCTTTGTCGAGCATGTATAAAATTGTCAGCTTATATATGGTAAATGGCTCAGCCATGATTTTCTCCTTTAAAACAAGTTTAATCGTCCCTGATATGTGTCTCGCACTTCAAATCTTTTATTGATTGTGTTTAGAACCCGTTTTTTATCAGTGCTCCAAAGAGGGGCAATAAGTAAAGAACGTGGTCCGTCACCGGTCATACGGTGTATAACCATATCCTTTGGAAGTCTTTCTATACAGTCTACCACAAAATCACAGTAATCATCCAGCGTAAAAAGCTTAAATGGCTGTTGAATATACATATCAGCCAGTGGTGTGCCCTTTAGTACATGCAACAGCTGGAGCTTAACTCCGAAAATACCGCTTTTGGCAACAAAATCAACGGATTCAAGCATCATGCCGCGTGTCTCATTTGGAAACCCCAGTATGAGATGTGCAATGACCTTTATTCCCCGGCGTCTAAGCTCATCCGTCACGGATATGAAATCCTCAACACATGTATGGGTATTCATGGCATCAAGAGTAGACCGGTGGATGGTCTGAAGACCCAGCTCTATCCAGACAGGCTTTATGCTGTTTAATTCTGAGAGCAGATCATAAATTTCAGCAGAAAAACAGTCAGTTCTTGTGCCGATGGACAGCACAGCGACAGATGGATCTTCTATAGCCTCATAAAATATGCGCCGCAAGTAATCTATCGGCGCATATGTGTTGGTAAAAGCCTGAAAATATGCGATATAATGCTCACAGCTGCTCTTTGTGGCTACTTTTTCCTTAGCGGCAGAAAGCTGCTCCTTTATTGAAAGGCTGCGGTCTGCCGCAAAATCACCGGAGCCACCGGCGCTGCAGTACAGGCAACCCCGTGAAGAAAGTGAGCCATCCCGGTTTGGGCAGGTCATACCTCCATCTAAAGAGAGCTTGTAGAGCTTTTCGCCGAATGTATCGCGGCAGTATCTGTTGAGTGAGTAGTATCTCATGCTAAATATGTGACTTTACAGCTTCACTGACAACAGCAGCAACACGAGGGTCAAATGCCTCAGGCATAATAAAATCATCATTTAATTCTTCGTCCGAAACAAGACCGGCCAGTGCCTCTGCGGCAGCAAGCTTCATTTCCTCAGTAATCTGTGTAGCGCGTCCTTCAAGTGCACCCTTGAAGATTCCTGGGAAAGCAACAACGTTGTTTATCTGGTTAGGAAAATCACTTCTTCCGGTGCCGACCACTCTGGCACCTGCAGCCTTTGCCACATCAGGCATAATCTCAGGAACAGGATTTGCCATGGCAAAAAGGATAGCATCCTTATTCATAGAAGCAACCATCTCTGCTGTGACGATATTTGGAGCAGAAACACCAACAAATATGTCAGCACCCTTTAAAGCGTCTGCAAGAGTACCTTGTGCATTTTCAAGGTTTGTAACCTCTGTCATTTTCTGCTGCATCCAGTTGAGGTTTGGATAGTCCTTTCCTATGATACCTAAACGGTCACACATGGTCACATGTGTAAAGCCGTATGTCAGAAGAAGCTTAGTGATGGCAACACCTGCTGAGCCTGCACCGTTTACAACAACCTTGCAGTCCTCTTTCTTTTTGCCGGTCAGGCGCAGAGAATTGATAATACCTGCGAGCACGACGATTGCAGTTCCATGCTGGTCATCGTGGAATACAGGGATATCGAGCATCTCTTTAAGTCTTTCCTCAATCTCAAAGCAGCGAGGAGCAGAGATGTCCTCTAAGTTTATTCCGCCAAAGCCCGGTGCGATATTTTTGACTGCAGCAATAATCTCCTCAGTGTCCTGAGTGTCGAGACAGATAGGAACGGCATTTACGTTGCCAAACTCCTTGAAAAGAACGCATTTGCCCTCCATGACAGGCATGGCAGCGTAAGGTCCGATATTTCCAAGACCGAGCACAGCACTTCCGTCTGATACTACGGCAACTGTATTTGCCTTCCAGGTGTATTTGTATGCAGCCTCCTTATCCTCGGCTATGACCTTACATGGCTCAGCAACACCCGGGGTGTATGCAATTGCAAGATCCTCCCTTGAATTAACCTTTGATTTGGCTATAGTTTCAAGTTTTCCGTTCCACTCTTCGTGGCATTTCAGTGCTTTTTCTTTATTATCCATGGTAATTCTCCCTCTAATAATTCTTTTGAATAATCATAACATTGCAGGTGATTTAAATCAAGTAACTATGCAGATAACCGATTATAAAAAAATATGATAAAAAATAAGAAATCGCTTTATATTTTTAAAGAAATGATGTATAATCAATAATTAATGATTCAAAAGTCAATTCAGGCGTTATTTCCCAATAGTTACACAGATATATTTGTTAAATAATATTGTTTAGACGAATTGAATAAATACTGTTATCAAATTTAAGGAGAAGACGAAATGGAACAGATGAGAGAAAAATATGAAAGTTTGTCGGCATTTGTGCTTAAGGATCTGGCGAAGGCAAGAGGAATTAAGGGCGTTTCATCACTGAAAAAGGGACAGATTATTGAAAGAATGCTCGAGGAGGATGCAAAAGAGGCTGAGGAGGCTGAGAAAAACGGTACAGTCGAGGAGCGCGCCAACTCTTTTAAAGATGATTATGCAGCACTCGACAGTGGAGAAGAGGCAGAAGGCATACTTGAGGTAATGCCGGAGGGCTTTGGATTTATCCGCTGTGATAATTATATGCCGGGAGATCATGATATCTATGTGGCACCTGCGCAGATACGTCGCTTCAATTTAAAGACAGGTGATATCGTAAAGGGTAATATGAAGGTGAAGTCTGAGCGTGAGAAATTCCAGGCTCTTTTATACCTGACCACTGTCAACGGATATACACCGGATGTAGCACAGAAGCGTACAAGCTTTGAGGATCTTGTGCCTATATTCCCGAATGAGAGACTGCGTCTTGAGAGACCCGGAGCAAGTGTTGCGATGAGGGTTGTAGATCTCATCTCTCCAATAGGAAAGGGACAGCGAGGCATGATCGTTTCACAGCCTAAGGCCGGAAAGACCACATTACTTAAAGAGGTTGCAAAGTCTGTCACTGTAAACAATCCTGAGATGCATCTTATTATTCTCCTTATTGATGAGAGACCGGAGGAGGTTACAGATATCAAGGAGGCTATAGAGGGGGACAATGTCGAGGTAATCTACTCTACATTTGATGAACTTCCTGAGCATCACAAGAGAGTGTCAGAGATGGTAATAGAGAGAGCAAAGCGCCTTGTAGAGCATGGTAATGATGTCATGATACTCCTTGACAGCATAACAAGGCTTGCAAGAGCTTACAATGTGACAGTTCCACCATCAGGTCGTACACTTTCAGGAGGACTTGATCCTGTAGCGCTTCATATGCCAAAGAGATTTTTCGGAGCAGCACGTAATATGAGAAACGGCGGCAGTCTGACAATACTTGCAACAGCTCTTGTTGATACTGGAAGCAAGATGGATGATGTAGTATTTGAGGAGTTCAAGGGAACAGGAAACATGGAGCTTGTGCTCGACAGAAAGCTTTCTGAGAAGAGAATCTTCCCAGCCATAGATATAGTAAAATCAGGAACAAGACGTGAGGATCTGCTTCTTGATGAGGATGAGCAGGCAGCAGTTGACAATATGCGTAAGGCATTCAACAGCATGCGTTCTGATGAGGCTGTTGAGAACGTACTCAACATGTTCGCACACACAAAGAGCAACAAGGAATTTGTCAATCTGGTAAAGAAAAACAGAATTTTATAAAAATGTCTTGCAATTGACAGATTCATGTGCTACAATAACTAAGCTGTTTATCGGGATGTAAACGGACGCAACGTGTCGCTCTTGCAGCAAGTATCATATGCGGATCGGGCATACGGGTATAAAGAGTGAAGCTATAGAAATACGATAAGAATATAAAAGAGGTGAAAATCATGAGAGAAGGAATCCATCCAGATTATTATCAGGCAACTGTTACATGCAACTGTGGTAACACATTCGTTACAGGATCTACAAAGCCGGAGATCCACGTGGAGATTTGCTCAAAGTGCCATCCATTCTATACAGGTCAGCAGAAAGCTAACCAGGCTCGTGGACGTATTGAGCAGTTCAATAAGAAATATGGTATGAAATAGAATCATATAGTTACTTGAAAGGTTGAGGTTGCAATATACCTCAACCTTTTTTGGAATATAGAGAGGTTTTATGAAGTATTCAGGTATTGGCGGTCAGGCTGTCATGGAGGGCGTAATGATGCAGAACAAGGACACATACGCCGTAGCCGTGAGGAAGCCTGACCATGAAATAGATGTCAAGGTGTCAAAGCGTAAGAATTCAAAGGCACTTGATGCAGTTAGAAAGATTCCTGTTTTAAGAGGTGTGGTGAGCTTTGTCGATTCGCTTTATCTGGGCATGAGCACACTGATGTATTCAGCGTCTTTTTTCGAGGACGATGAAAGCGCATCTGCTTCAAATAAAAAGGACAAAGAAGAGGCTCTCACAGAGGAGCAAAAGGCTAAAAAAGCTGCCAAAGAAAAGAAACAGGAGAATGCCATGCTTGGCGGTACAGTGGTACTGTCAATTGTTATAGCACTCGCACTGTTTTTTGCACTGCCGTATTTCCTTTCAGGACTTTTTAAAAAGATGATAAGTTCACAGATGCTCATAGCGTTCATAGAGGGTGTTATCAGACTGGCAATATTTCTGGGGTATATAGCAATTATATCGCTGACCCCTGATATTAAGCGTACATTTATGTATCACGGCTCTGAGCATAAATGCATCAACTGCATAGAGCACGGACTGCCGCTTACCGTGGAAAACGTGAGAAAAAGCTCAAAGCATCACAAGCGCTGCGGTACAAGCTTTCTGCTTATAGTAATGCTCATAAGCATACTGTTTTTCATGTTTATACGTGTGGATTCAAAACCGCTGCAGCTTTTACTGAGACTTGTGCTTATTCCGGTAATAGCAGGTGTATCTTATGAGTTTATCAGGCTTGCGGGCAGATATGACAACCCGGTTGTCAACCTGCTCAGTGTCCCGGGGCTTTTAATGCAGAGAATGACCACAAAGGAGCCGGATGATGAAATGATAGAGGTTGGCATCGCATCGGTTGAGGCCGTGTTTGACTGGAAGAAATGGCAGGAGGAAAACAATGTGTGTGCACATTGACCGCCGGATAGAAGGTATATATGACATATAGAGAAGCAATTTTACTTGGGGAAAGCATATTACAAAAAGCAAAGATAGTTGATGCAAAAAACGATGCATGGCTGCTTTTAGCCATGGCATGCAGGATAGATCACACATATTACTATGTGCATATGGATGAGGAAATGTCGCAGGAGCAGATAAGGGAATATCAAGCATTGCTGAGTAAGCGCGCTGAGCGTATTCCGCTTCAGTACATAGTCGGAGAGCAGGAGTTTATGGGACTCAAATTCCGTGTGAACAGCAATGTGCTCATACCGCGTCAGGATACAGAGACTCTTGTAGAGGAGGCACTCAAGGTGATAGAGCCGGGTATGAGAGTGCTTGATATGTGTACAGGAAGCGGCTGCATAATTATAAGCATCTTAAAGAACACGACTAATGTGGACGGTGCAGCCTGTGATATCTCAAAGCAGGCGCTCAATGTGGCAAAGGAAAACGCAAGACTTAACGGCGTGTTTGTTGATTTTGAGAGAAGCGATCTGTTTGAGCATGTTGATGAGATGTATGATGTGATAGTATCTAATCCACCATATATAAGAAGTGATGAGATACCGCATCTGATGCCGGAGGTGTCGGTATTTGAGCCGCATGAGGCTCTTGACGGCTCTGAGGATGGACTTTTATTTTACAGGCGTATCATAAAGGATTGCAGGGCAAATCTAAAGCCACAGGGCAGGCTGCTTTTTGAGATAGGCTGTGACCAGGGCAGACAGGTGTCGCAGATGATGCAGTTTGCGGGATTCAGCGATGTGCAAGTGATAAAGGACCTGGCGGGAAATGACAGGGTAGTATCGGGAGTGTTTGACAGCAAGGAGGAAAAACATGTTTGATAAGTTAGAAGATCTTATACACCATTATGAAGAGCTGATGAATCTGCTCAGCGAGCCGGATGTGGCAAATGATGCAAACAGATTTAAAAAGCTTATGAAGGAGCAGAGTGACCTTGCTCCTATAGTTGAGACATATAAGAAATATAAAGAGTGCAAGCAGAATATCGAGGATTCACTGGCTATTTTGGATGAGGAATCAGATGAAGAGATGAGAGAGCTCGCAAAGGAAGAGCTTAAGGATTCAAAGGAGCAGGTGGAGGAGCTTGAGAAGGAGCTTAAAATACTTCTTCTGCCAAAGGACCCTAACGATGACAAGAACGTCATCGTAGAAATCCGTGCCGGTGCAGGCGGAGAGGAAGCAGCACTTTTTGCAGCGGAAATCTACCGTATGTATGTGCACTACGCAGAGAACAGAGGCTGGAAGGTGGAGACACTTGATGCCGATGAGACAGGAATCGGTGGCATGAAGTCTGTCGAGTTCATGGTAAAGGGCTCAGGTGCATACTCTATCCTAAAGTATGAGTCGGGAGTACACCGTGTGCAGCGAGTGCCTGAGACAGAGTCGCAGGGACGTATCCAGACATCCACATGCTCAGTTGCAGTGATGCCTGAGGCAGAGGACGTGGATGTCAAGATTGATGACAAGGATATCCGAATCGACGTAATGCGTGCTTCCGGAAACGGTGGACAGTGTGTCAACACAACAGATTCAGCAGTCCGACTGACACATTATCCAACAGGTATTGTCATCTACAGCCAGACTGAGAAGTCACAGATACAGAACAAGGAAAAGGCTTTTGCACTTCTTCGTACAAAGCTCTATGACATGGAGCTTCAGAAGAAGCAGGATGCAGAGGCGGAGGAGAGACGAAGCCAAATCGGTACAGGAGACCGTGCTGAGAAGATTCGTACCTACAACTTCCCACAGGGACGTGTGACAGATCACAGAATCAATCTGACACTCTATAAGCTTGACAAGATTCTTAACGGAGATATCCAGGAGATAATTGATGCCTGTATCGCAGCCGACCAGGCGAAGAAGTTAAGCAACATGGAGCATGATGCATAAATATTTGGTATAAAAGAGTCTGAGAAAATCAGGCTCTTTTTTTTTATAAACTAATATGATATAATCTTGAATAAATATTTATACAGAAATGAGGAATAATATGAAATCCATTAAGAAAAAACCGATTATGATTTTGCTTATGGCAGCATTAATGGCTACATTCATCGTTAGCTTATGCGCATGCGGCAAAAGCGACAGCAAAAAGGTCGCTTGTGTGGACGATCTGGAGGGTGCGAAAATAGGTGTCCAGCTCGGTACCACAGGAGATATCTATGTATCTGATTATGAGAACGACGGTTCAGGCACCAAGGTGGAGAGATACAACAAGGGTGCTGATGCAGTCCAGGCATTAAAGGTCGGCAAGATTGACTGCGTAGTTATTGATGAGCAGCCGGCACTTGCCTTTGTAAAAGAAAACAAGGGACTTAAGATACTGGACGAGGAGTTTACCAATGAGGACTATGCATTCTGCCTGAAAAAGGGTAATACAGAGCTTCGCGACAAGGTAAATACTGCGCTTGAAAAGCTGCAGCAGGATGGAACAGTTCAGAGCATCATCGACAACTATATCGGCTCTGTGGATCAGGTGGGAAAGACTCCCTACGTGAAGAAAGACATTGACAGGTCAAACGGTACACTTAAGGTAGGAACCAATGCAGAGTTCCCGCCATATGAGTACTATGAGGACAACAAGGTCACAGGAATTGATATGGATATTATGCAGGCCATAGCCGATGAGCTTGGCATGGATATGCAGGTAGAGGATATGCAGTTTGACGCAATCATTGCCGCTGTATCATCAGGCAAGGTGGATGTCGGGGCATCAGGCTTTACAGTGACAGAGGACAGAAAGAAAAATGTTGATTTTACCGATACATATATCACCACAAAGCAGGAGATTATCGTAAAAGACAGCCAGTTGGGTTCTTCAATCGGTATAAAGGAAAAGCTCTATGACAACTTTGTCAAGGACAATCGTTACATGTATATCGTAAAGGGTCTTGGCAATACAATAGTTATCACAGTATTTGCCGTAATGCTTGGTATTGTGCTGGGATTTTTAATTGCGATAGTCAGAACCAGCCATGACAGAAACGGCGGTCTTGCCATATTGAACGGAATTTGCAAGGTATACCTGACCATCATCAGGGGAACACCTGTCATGATACAGCTTCTTATCATATACTATGTAGTGCTTGCATCTGTGACCAACAAGATACTTGTAGCAGTCATTGCTTTCGGCCTCAACTCGGCTGCATATGTGGCAGAGATTGTGCGTTCAGGAATCATGTCTGTAGATATAGGACAGTTTGAGGCAGGACGAAGCTTAGGACTCAACTACAGCCAGACCATGAAGCTTGTTATCATACCGCAGGCTGTCAAAAATATACTTCCGGCGCTGCTTAACGAGTTTATCAGCCTCCTCAAGGAGACATCAATCAGTGGTTATATTGGTATGATGGATCTGACAAAGGGTGGAGATATCATACGAAGCAACACATACGAGGCATTTATACCGCTTATTGCTGTAGCCCTTATTTATCTGGTTATAGTGATGCTTTTAAGCCACGGAGTAAGCAAACTTGAGAGGAGACTGAGAAGCAATGAAAGATAATAACGTGATACTAGAGGTAAAAGACCTGCACAAGAGTTTTGGAGAGCAGGAGGTAATAAAGGGTATAAGCACAGAGGTAAACAGAGGTGATGTAATTGCCATCATCGGACCGTCAGGCTGTGGAAAATCTACATTTTTACGCTCCCTCAATCTGCTCGAGACACCTACATCAGGACAAATCCTTTTTGAAGGAACAGACCTGACAGACAAGTCGACAGATATCAATGTGACCAGACAGAAAATAGGCATGGTTTTCCAGCAGTTCAATCTGTTTGCAAACATGACAATAAAAGCAAATATAATGCTTGCACCGGTGAAGCTCGGTGTGATGACGAAGGATGAGGCATCAAAGAAGGCAGATGAGCTTCTCACCAGAATAGGTCTCCTTGATAAGGCAGATGCATATCCGGCACAGCTTTCTGGAGGACAGAAGCAGAGAGTGGCAATTATCCGTTCGCTTGCTATGAATCCTGACGTCATACTGTTTGATGAGCCTACATCGGCACTTGACCCTGAGATGGTAGGTGAGGTGCTTTCAGTAATGAAGGAGCTTGCAGAGGCAGGCATGACAATGGTAGTCGTGACACATGAGATGGGCTTTGCCAGAGAGGTGGCAAACAGAGTGATGTTCATCAATGAGGGCACCATAGCTGAGGAGGGCACACCTGAGGAAGTATTTGGCGCGCCAAAGAGTGAGAGATTACAGGAATTTTTGTCGAGAGTGTTATAAAAACAGGTAGCTATTCAGAACCCATAAATAATAATATAATTCAGAGGTGTATAATTATGCTATTACAGGATCTGGAAAAAGGGGAAAAGCTTGTGCTGCAGGCCAACTGGGGCGGACTGGAATACGACCTTGATTCTGCAGTTGAAGAAATTGAAAGTGGCGGAGTGTACGTAAAGGCATATGAATATGGTGGTCATGTGGTTGATTTTGGAACAGGTGCATTCAAGGGAATTGTCATAAATGTTTATGTTAATAATCACCATGGGAGAAGATATTTCTGGCCCGATGTGAGTCTTAAGGTGACGAAAAGGGGAAATGAAACATATTACCTGATTCAAACCAGCACCTACAAGGAGACAGCACGCGAGGATGAGCGCCGTTCAAAGGACAGAATATTAATAGAGCAGAGCTGTAATCTGAGCATATATGGCGAGGATGGATATTATACAGGCGTTGTTCATGATGTGAGCCAGGTTGGAATCTCATTTTATTGTGACAGTGAGATTGAAATAGACGGCAGGCTTGTGGTGGTGGAATTCAGTGATAGCGTTGGAGACCACGATTTTACTCTTCAACTGAAGGTCAGAAAAGTCCGGATTGATGACACTGCGGAAAAAAAGCTGTATGGTTGCAGGATAGTCGATGCCGGCAGGGATACAATGATCTATTTGTATTTCAAGAAGCTTTACAAATTGAAAGAGCTTAAGGAACAGGCAAAGGAAGAAGAATTAAAGGAGAAATAAAGGAGAAATTAAGCATGGCATCAAAATACTATGCGGTAAAAAAGGGAAAGGTTCCCGGGATATATTTCAACTGGAATGATTGCAAAGCAATGGTTGACGGATATCAGGGAGCAGTGTATAAAAGCTTTAAGACGATAGAAGAGGCAGAAATATTTATTAACGGAGAGAAAATTATTGCCGGAGAGAAAACCATTACGGGAATGAAATCATCCGGCGAAAATAGTACGTATGCGTTTGTCGACGGCTCCTTTAACAAGGTTACACACACCTATGGCTATGGAGGTTTTCTTGTGAACGGCAATGAAAAATACGTGCTGCAGGGAGCGGATGACGATGCTGAGATGGCCACAATGCGCAACGTAGCCGGAGAGATAAAGGGCGCTGAGGCTGCCGTAAAAAAGGCTATAGAGCTTGGAATAAAGGAGCTTGTCATATACTATGACTATATGGGCATAGAGATGTGGGCCACAGGAGCCTGGAAGCGAAACAAGGCAGGCACCATAGCTTATCACGAATACATCATGTCGGTTAAGAATAAAATAAAGCTTACCTTTGTAAAGGTAAAGGGACACTCAGGAGTAGAGGGCAACGAAGAGGCAGATAAGCTTGCAAAGCAGGCTGTGGGTATACTGTAGCAGTTTCCTGCAGGAAAGCAACAAAATACAACATAACAGGAGAAAGAAATGAGCATATTCAATGTAGAACTCAAAAAAGTAGTAGATGACACATATGATATTGAGATAGGCTACAACCTTGCGGATTCCCTTATATCAGATTTGGAAAACAGTCTCGTAGGTAAAATAAAAAAATTTTCAGTGATTACGGATACAAATGTGCGTGATCCATATGCACTTCCTATCTGTGAGAAAATAAAGCAGGCAGGATATTCGGTAGATTTGTTCGTTTTTCCGGCGGGTGAAAAGAGCAAGTCGCGTGAGACAAAGGCAAAGATAGAGGATGCCATGCTTGCAAAGGGCTATAGAAGAGATTGTTGCATCATAGCAGTCGGAGGAGGTGTGGTGACTGACCTATCAGGCTTTATTGCAGGAACTTATGGCAGAGGAGTGCCGTTTATCAACTATGCAACCACACTTCTTGCGGCAGCAGATGCTTCGGTAGGCGGCAAGACAGCCATCGATACACCTCTTGCTACCAACACCATAGGCTTGTTCAATCAGCCGAAAAAGGTATATATAGATATAGCTGCCTGGAAAACACTGCCACAGCGTCAGATGGCAAGCGGTATGGCAGAGACCATAAAGCACGCATGCTTAGGCAGTGAGGATATGTTTGAATTTATCGAGGAAAATCTGGATGATATCTATTCATTCAAGAAATTTGCATGTGAGTATATCGCGGAAAACAACTGCCGTATCAAGTACAATGTGGTCATGAAGGATGAGAGAGAAGCCGGTCTTCGCGAAACCTTAAATCTGGGCCACACAGTAGGTCGAGCCATTGAGACAGTCAGCGACTACAGGCTGCTGCACGGAGAAGCACTGTCAATCGGAATGGCAGCACAGGCACTCATGTCAGCACGCCTTGGCTATATGTCAGAGGAGCAGGCAGAACGCGTGATAAAGCTCTATGAGAGAGCCGGTCTTCCGACACGTATACCTGACTATATAGACAGGGAAGAGCTTGTAAAGAAACTCTACACCGATAAAAAGGTGAGAGACGGCAAGCTGCGTTTCGTGCTCCAAAAGGGCATAGGAGCCACTGTTGAGTTTGCACCGGGAGTGTATGCAAAGCCTATAGAGGAACGTCTGGCGCGAGAAATTATAATGGAGCTGTAGATTAAATAATTACAATTCCATGTGTAAACTCATTTTGCTGTGAATGACACAGCCTGCCATACAAATCAGCAGCAAAAATATCCTTGGAAATAAGCTCGTACGGGGCATCAGCGACTTTTGTAATAATAGGCACTGATGCTCTTTTTTTGAGGAGATGCATAAGCTCTCCTGATGATTTTTTGAAACCGAGTATACGCAGATAAGGATTATCTATACATATATTAAAATCATCATTCTCAATACCAAGTAAAATATGCATGAGAACCCTCGAAATACGCGTATAAGTCAGATTTTTACTCTTCAGTAAGTTACAAAACCGCGTAAAACTTTCATATTTATAAATATTTTTAACTATCTTTGCAGAAAGCTCCTTTGTGCAGTCTGCATACTGCGCAAAGCCTTTATCCTTCCCGGTAAGCAGGCGATAGTAAAGCATTTCAGAAATATCATCCGGAAACACAATATAACCGCCTAAAATACAATTGACAAGAATATTTGCGCAGTCTGATGGCATTAGCTGACTGAACTTTGCGGAAATCCATGAATTATCAAGCTGCATATTAGTAATAGTGTTGTGTTTGTCTATATCAATTAAGGTCGAAATCACCCCGCGCACAGCCGTAGCGGAAGAAAACTCACATGTTGAATCAGTGCTGTGATATCCTTCCCCGATGCGCTGAATAGGAAATCCCGTAATATCACAGTCCATCAAAGCCTTCTCATATTCAATGGCCAGAATATTATTTGGTGAAGCTATGAAAGTATCTAATTTCTCAAAAGAACTATCATAGTTATCTTGAAAATATTCACATAGAGCTCTGCTCCTGGCCACAGGAAAGCTCATCCCACCCTGAATCAGCCGGGCAAGAGAGGCGGAATACTCAGCAGGCGGATTCTTAAGCACGCCAGCCACAAGCTTTGTAAGTTCATGGTCCACAGACTCCACACCATAGCAAAGCATGTCCACCACACCTGTGCTTTTGAGTACACTGACTCCGCCACCGGCAAAAAACTCGGCAGAAGCAGTGGCAAAGACCGATGGAAGCTCAAGCACCAGGTCGGCACCGTTCAAAAGAGCCATGCGTGTGCGCTCGTATTTGTCAATTATGGCAGGCTCACCTCTTTGCACGAAATCACCGCTCATTACTACGACGATATAATCAGCAGATGTCTGCCTTTTAATCTGCTCTAGCTGATATTTGTGCCCATTGTGGAATGGATTGTATTCGGTAATCACACCTGCGACCTTCATGTTTGATGCTCCTTTAATCGATAATGTTTTTTTTAGAGTTCAAACCCATAATACCACAAAAACACCCTTGTCGCATTTGAAAAATAAGTTTATACTAACAATAGTATTGTAATTTTAAACCAAAGGAGACAAAACAATGAATGTATTAGTAATTAATTGCGGTAGTTCATCACTGAAATACCAGCTCATCAATTCAGATTCGGAGGAGGTACTTGCAAAAGGACTCTGCGAGAGAATCGGAATCGATGGCAGACTCGTATATCAGAAAGAGGGGCTTGATAAGGAAATCACAGAGGCACCTATGCCAACACATAAAGAGGCCATCCAGATGGTACTCGATGCACTTGTAAATCCAAAGACAGGCGCAGTAAAATCACTTGCGCAGATCGATGCAGTAGGACATCGTGTAGTGCACGGTGGCGAGAAGTTCTCAGACTCAGTAGTCATCACAGAGGAAGTAATCGCACAGGTAGAGGAGTGCAACGACCTCGCACCTCTTCACAACCCTGCAAACATTATCGGAATCAGAGCATGCCAGGCACTTATGCCAAACGTACCAATGGTAGGAGTATTTGATACAGCCTTCCATCAGACAATGCCTGAGAAAGCATATCTCTACGGCATTCCATATGAGTACTATGAGAAGTACAAGGTAAGAAGATACGGCTTCCACGGCACAAGCCACAGCTTCGTATCAAAAGAGGCAGCAAGCTACCTTGGAATGGACTTAAACAACTCAAAGATTATCGTAGCACACCTTGGAAACGGAGCTTCAGTCAGCGCAGTATTAAACGGTAAATGCGTAGATACATCAATGGGACTTACACCACTTGAGGGACTCGTAATGGGAACACGTTCAGGTGATATCGACCCATCAATCATGGAGTTCATCGCAAAGAAAGAAAACCTTGATATCGATGGTGTGATGAATGTGCTCAACAAGAAGTCGGGAGTAGCCGGTATGTCAGGCGTATCAAGCGACTTCAGAGACCTTGAGGCAGCCTACAATGAGGGCAACAAGCGTGCCATCGCAGCAGTAGAGGTATTCAGCTACAGAGTAGCAAAATACATCGGAGCATATGTAGCAGCAATGAACGGAGTTGATGCTATCGCATTCACAGCAGGAATCGGTGAGAACACAAGCTTCGTAAGAGAAAAGATCATGGCATATTTAGGTTACCTCGGCATAAAGATTGACCGTGTAACAAACGACAAGACACGCGGCGTGGAGGCACTTATCTCAACAGCAGACTCAAGCGTAAAGGTATGTGTCATCCCTACAAACGAGGAGCTTGCAATCTGCCGTGAGACAGTAAAGCTTGTCGGTTAATAAAAAGCAAAAAGTTGTGGATAAATTATAAAATTTTGTTGACAAACACCACTCCAATATGTATAATTGGTTAGGTGTGAATAGGAGAGAACTATGATTGATATATCAACCATTGTAAAATCTATCAATAAAGAGACAACAATTGAGACAGAGCTTACGCTCACATCATTTGAGTCGCGTTTAGGAGATTATCCTATTCTGAAGAAGCAGCCGATATCACTTCATATCTCAAACGTGGAGAACGCAGCAGTGCATATTACCGCGACAGTGGATATAGACGTAGCGATACCGTGCAGCCGATGCTTGGAAGAAGTTCCAACAAACATGCATTTTGACATTGACAAGACTCTGAAAATCACAGACGGAGCGTTAGTCGATGAAGAGATGGAGGAAACTGACTACCTGATTGGGTTTGAACTCGATGTAGATAAACTTGTCTACGCCGAAATTCTGGTGAACTGGCCAATGAGAGTTCTGTGCAAAGACGATTGCAAAGGTATTTGTAAAGTCTGCGGGATGAACTTGAATAAAGGCACCTGCAGTTGCGATAGTTTTGTACCGGATCCAAGAATGGCAGCGTTCCAGGATATATTTAACAAGTTTAAGGAGGTGTAAACAAATGTCAATTTGTCCAAAGAATAAATCTTCTAAGGGAAGAAGAGATAAGAGAAGAGCAAACTGGAAAATGTCTGCTCCTACTTTAGTAAAATGCAGCAAATGTGGAGAGCTTATGATGCCACACAGAGTTTGCAAGAACTGCGGATCATACAACAAAAAAGAAATCATTCCTCAGGACTAATAGTAGAAAACCAGTAAAATTAAGGGATTGAACGATATCGTTCAATCCCTTTTTTGATTGATTTTATCCCTTATTTATTCCATAATAAAATGAAGGTACTTTTTGCTTGTATATAGCTTGCAGGGATGTTATTATACTGTGTGGATATTTAAGTATCCGGTAATTATGATGATAGAAAGAAGGAAGTAATATAATGAATATAGATGATTTAGTTGAAATCTATGAGTGTCCGCTCTGCGGCGGCGCAGGAATACTTGAAGAGGATTGTGGCAGCTCATATTATGTGACATGCCTTGAGTGCGGATGCCACTCTGTGAATATTGATTTTAAGTCGGACGAAGACAGACTTGATGCAGCAAAGCGCACTGCTGATTTATGGAACTGTGGCAAGGTTATTTCAATGAGTCCGGGAGAATGATGGAAGCTATATAGAGTAGTGAATTGGTTATTGATTTATACTTATGATTATAGTATATTTGATTTAATCAAGTAGTTGTTTGCCGTTTGGCAGGCACAGGGAGGTCACAATGCAAAGTACAACAAGGGTCGCACTCGATGCAATGGGTGGCGACAATGCACCTGCAGAGGTAGTTAAGGGTGCGGTAGACGCAGTTAACAAAAGAGATGATATAAAGATTTTTCTTGTGGGACAGAAGGAGCCTGTTGAGAGAGAACTTTCACAGTATACATATCCGGATGGACAGATAGAGATAGTAGATGCACCGGAGGTTATTGAGATGGCAGAGCCGCCGGTTGTGGCAATCAGGCGAAAGAAGCAGTCTTCAATAGTTGTCGGCATGAATATGGTCAAAAATAAAGAGGCTGATGCATTTGTTTCAGCGGGAAGCTCAGGCGCTGTGCTTGTCGGAGGACAGGTCATAGTCGGCAGGATAAAGGGGATACAAAGACCGCCTTTGGCACCGCTTATTCCAACTGAGCGTGGAGTGTCTTTACTCATAGATTGTGGAGCCAATGTGGATGCGAGAGCAGAGCATCTGGTACAGTTTGCAAAGATGGGCTCTATCTATATGGAGCACGTTGTCGGCGTGAAGAATCCAAAAGTTGCACTGGTCAATATCGGTGCAGAGGAGGAGAAGGGCAATGCTCTGGTAAAGGAGACCATGCCGCTTTTACGTGAGTGCACGGATATCAATTTTGTCGGAAGTATTGAGGCAAGGGATATTCCAAAGGGAGATGCTGATGTTATCGTCTGTGAGGCTTTCACAGGCAATGTTATTTTAAAGCTTTACGAGGGTCTTAGCTCCACTCTTATCGGAGTTATAAAGAAGGGCCTCATGAGCACATTAAAGAGCAAGATAGGTGCGGTACTTGCACTTCCGGCTCTTAAAAATACGCTCAAGTCGTTTGATGCGACCGAGTATGGCGGAGCACCGCTTTTAGGTCTTAACGGTCTTGTGGTAAAGACACACGGCAGCTCCAAGGCAAAGGAGATCACTAACTCTGTTTTCCAGTGTGTTACATTTAAGGAAAAAGAGATTAATGATAAAATAAAAGAATATATTATTAATAAACCGGCTGATTAGATAGCAGCACTGCTGTATGATTAGTCACTATAAACAGAAATGAGAGGTATTAAAAATGGAATTTGAGAAGCTTAGAGACATTATTGTCGAGGTACTTAACGTAGATGAGAACGAGGTTACTATGGAGTCAACCTTCATTGATGATCTTGGTGCAGATTCACTGGATGTTTTCCAGATTATCATGGGTATCGAGGAAGAGTTCGATATCGAGATTCCTAATGAGGAAGCAGAGAAAATCGTCACTGTAGGCGATGCTGTTGAGCAGATTAAAAAAGCTGTAAGCGAGCAGTAGTATGTTTAACTAATGAAAAGCCCTTTATTATGAGGGCTTTTCGTTATGCTCACGGAACATGTAAAATGGATAGATATAGAAATAGAGGAGAAATTATGGCAGATTTAAATGAATTTCAAAGCAAAATAGGCTATACGTTCAAGAACCGACATCTGCTTGAGCAGGCGCTGACACACAGCTCGTATGCCAATGAAAAGCACATGAAAAAGCATTCTGATAACGAACGTCTGGAGTTTTTGGGCGATGCTGTTTTGGAAATAGTTTCAAGTGAGTTTTTGTTTATCAATTATCCGCAAAAGCCTGAGGGTGAGCTTACCAAGCTGCGCGCAAGCATTGTTTGTGAGCCGACTCTTGCACTTTGTACAAAGCCACTTGACCTTGGAAAGTACCTGCGTCTTGGCAGGGGCGAGGATCATACAGGTGGCAGAAAGAGAAAATCGATTCTTTCTGATGCACTTGAGGCAGTGATTGGAGCAATTTATTTAGATGGTGGTTTTACTAATGCAAAGGAGTTTGTGCTTAGATTTATCATGACAGATATTGAGAATAAGCAGCTCTTTTATGATAGCAAGACTATCCTTCAGGAGCTCATACAGGGCAGGCATGAGCAGCTTTCCTATGAGCTTATTGAGGAGAGCGGTCCGGACCATGACAAGCAGTTTACTGTTGCAGTGCTTGTGGATGGTGAGCGTGTCAGCGTGGGAGAGGGCCACACAAAGAAGGCGGCAGAGCAGCAGGCTGCATATCAGGCGCTTCTTTTATACAGAAACAGGGAATAGGAGTTTTTAATGTATTTAAAGAGCTTGGAAGTACAGGGCTTTAAGTCCTTTGCCAACAAAATTGTTTTTGAGTTCCACAACGGCATCACAGGTATTGTCGGGCCAAACGGCAGTGGAAAGAGTAATGTCGCCGATGCGGTCAGATGGGTGCTTGGTGAGCAGAGCGCAAAGCAGCTTCGAGGTGCCAGCATGCAGGATGTTATTTTTGCGGGTACAGAGAACAGGAAGCCGCTTGGATATGCGTATGTTGCCATCACTCTTGATAATTCAGACCATTCGCTTGCGATTGATTTCAATGAGGTTACAGTTGCCAGACGTGTTTACCGTTCAGGAGAGAGCGAGTATCTCATCAATGGCAATCCGTGCAGGCTCAAGGAGGTTTCGGAGCTTTTCTACGATACAGGTATCGGTAAAGAGGGCTATTCCATCATTGGACAGGGTCAGATTGACAGGATTCTAAGCGGAAAGCCGGAGGAGAGGCGAGAGCTGTTTGATGAGGCTGCCGGCATTGTAAAGTTTAAAAAGAGAAAGCTTACAGCACAAAAGAAGCTCGATAATGAGAGGGAGAACCTTGTTCGTGTCAATGATATCCTGACAGAGCTTGAGAGGCAGGTAGGCCCGTTGCAGAGGCAGTCTGAGAAGGCTCATACATATCTCAAAAAGAGGGAAGAGCTGAAGAGCTACGATGTCAACATGTTTTTACTTGAATCAGCACGCATCGAGTCTGAGCTTAAGGCGGCTGATGAGAAATACGCTATTGCTGATGATGAGCTAAAGGAGACCAACGCCACATACGAGAGCATCAAGGCAGAGTATGAGAGGCTGGGGAACGATATGCAGCAGATGGATGAGCGTATTGAGTCTCTTCGTGAGAGCATCACAAGCACTTCATCCACCAGACAGAAGCTTGAGAATCAAATAGAGCTTTTAAAGGAGCAGATTCACACGGCCGAAATGACGGATGAGCATCTGCAGTCGCGTCTTTTAGCTATCGAAAAGGAAAAGGCTGAGCGTCTTAAAAGCAGAAAAGAGTACGATGAAAAAAAGGCCACACTGGAAGCTGAGATAGAGCAGATGAAGCAGAACGAGCTTCTTGCTGTAAATGAGCATGAGGCTGTGCTTGCAGAGGTCAACCGCTGCAATGATGGACTGGAAAAGGGTAAGAATGAGCTTATTGCCCTGCTTCAGGAGCGAGGCAGTATCCAATCAAGGCAGCAGCGATTTGCTACCATGATAGAGCAGATTAATATCAGAAAGGCGGAGCTTACCAAGCGTCTTTTAGATAGAAAGACAAGGGAAGCAGGGCTTGATGATATATTGGATGATGCCAATAAGAAGCTTTCGGCTGTCAATGAAGAGATTGCCGGTTTAAAGGAAAAGGAGTCGGCTCTTTTGGCAAAGGCTAAGGAGTGGAGAGACAAGTCTAAGGAGAATGCCCGTCTGATGGAGGAGGCTTCCACAGAGTATCATAAGTCTGTTTCAAGGCTTGAGTCACTTAAAAATATTGCTGAGCGTTACGATGGCTATGGCAACAGCATCAAGCGTGTTATGGAGCAGAAGGCTAAAAATCCGGGGCTTCTTGGCGTGGTTTCAGATCTTATCCAGGTGGATAAGCGTTATGAGATAGCGATAGAGACAGCCTTAAGCGGCAATATCCAGAATATTGTAACTGAGGATGAGGCCACAGCCAAAAAGATGATAGGCTTTTTAAAGACCAATCATTTTGGAAGGGCTACGTTTTTACCTCTTACTAGTGTGCGCGCAAACAGAAATACAAAAAATGAGGCGGCACTCGGCGAAAAGGGTGTGCTTGGCATTGCAAATAAGCTGGTGAAGTGTGATCCGAAGTTTGATGAGGTTGTTGCTTACCTGCTTGGCAGGGTGATTGTGGTGGACACAATTGACAATGCCATTGCGCTTGCAAAGAAGAATCACTATTCACTCCATATCGTGACTGTCGAGGGCGAGTATCTGGCACCGGGAGGATCTATGTCCGGTGGTGCGTTTAAAAATTCATCCAATCTGCTTGCGAGAAATCGTGAGATTGAGGAGCTTGAAAAGAGAGTTGATCAGACTAAGACAAAGCTTAAAGAGCTTAGAGCCAGAAAGGATGATATTGCGACTGCTATTGCACTTGGCGAGGAGGATATAGCAGCCATAAAGACACTGCTTCAGGAAAAGTATATTGAGCAGAATACAGCACAGATTTCTGTTGACAGGGCAGACCAGCAAAAGAAGGAGAGTGCGAATGTTTACGAGGATCTGCGCACAGAAAATGCGGAGATTGAAAAACAGCTCGAAGAGATAAATCAGGGCAAGAAGGATATCGCAGCACAGCTTGAGGCCTCAAAGCAGCGTGAGGAGCAGCTTGAGAAGGAAAACAGCTCATACAGTGAGATTCTTGAAAAGCAGGGTGTACTTGAGCAGGAGGCTTCACACAAGGCCGCTGCCATTTCACTGGAGCTTGCAAATATTACAAAGACGGCTGAGTTTGCTATAGAAAATATCAATCGTATCAATTCAGAAATAGAAAAATTTGATGAGCAGAGGGAAAGTCTCGTAGAAGGGGCAGCTACTGCAAAGGATGATATTAAAAAGAAGCAGGCTGATATTGATGCAATTACACAGACCATTCTGGCATCAAAGGACAACAATTCAAAGCTTGACGAAGAGCTAAGGGAGAGCATTGCCAAAAAGGAAAAGATGTCTGAGGAGTACAGAGGCTTTTTTGCAAAGCAGGAGGAAGTTTCAAAGAAGCAGGCTGATCTGGATAAGGAACTTTTCAGACTGAACAGCCAGAGAGAGAAGCTTAAGGAGGCTTCAGAGACGCAGACCAACTACATGTGGGATGAGTATGAGCTTACTCCGCATGCGGCAGCAGAGCTTAGAAATGATGCATACGATGATCTGCCTTCATTAAAGAAGCTGATTGCAGGCATAAAGGACGAAATCAGACGCCTCGGAGATGTAAATGTCAACGCTATTGAGGAATACAGGGAGATTTCAACACGTTATGAGTTCTTGAAGGGACAGCATGATGACCTTATCGAGGCTGAAAAGACGCTGGTTGGCATCATAGATGAGCTTGACAGTGGTATGAGAAAGCAGTTTACAGAGAAGTTTGCCGAGATTCAGAGAGAGTTTGACAAGTCCTTTAAGCAGCTTTTTGGTGGTGGACATGGTTCTCTGGAGCTTGTGGAGGATGAGGATATACTTGAGTGCGGCATCAGAATCATCGCACAGCCGCCCGGAAAGAAGCTTCAGAATATGATGCAGATGTCCGGTGGAGAAAAGGCGCTCACCGCTATTGCGCTTTTGTTTGCCATTCAGGCACTTAAGCCATCACCGTTTTGTCTGCTTGATGAGATTGAGGCGGCGCTTGATGACTCAAACGTTTCTCGTTATGCAAATTATCTGAACAAGCTTACAAAGAACACACAGTTTATCGTTATCACACACAGACGTGGTACGATGGAGGCAGCGGACAGACTATATGGTATTACGATGCAGGAAAAGGGTGTTTCCACACTCGTTTCAGTAAATCTTATAGAGAATGATCTGACGCAGTAGAATTTTATTTATGGAGAGTTGAAATGGAAGAAAAAGAAAAAAAGCCGGGCTTTTTTAAGAGGCTCGTTTCAGGACTGACAAAGACCAGAGACAATATCGTTTCAGGCATAGATTCACTTTTCAGTGGATTTTGGCATATAGATGATGATTTTTATGAGGAGCTTGAGGAGATTCTCATCATGGGAGATCTCGGAGTGAGAGCCACGGAGAATATCATCGAGGATCTGCAGAGAAAGGTTAAGGAGCAGCATATCAAGGAGCCGGCAGAGTGCAAGGAGCTTCTGATTGAGAGCATCAAGGAGCAGATGAAGGTGGAGGAGACCGCCTACAGATTTGAGAATGAAAAGTCTGTTGTGCTTGTAATCGGTGTCAATGGAGTAGGAAAGACTACCACTGTCGGAAAGCTTGCAGGAAAGCTCAAGGAACAGGGCAAGAAGGTGGTTATTGCAGGTGCTGATACATTCAGGGCGGCAGCAGGCGACCAGCTGAAGGAATGGGCAAACCGCGCCGGAGTTGATATGATTGGCGGTGCCGAGGGCGCAGACCCGGGAGCTGTTGTATACGATGCGGTTGCTGCTTCAAAGGCCAGAAACGCTGATGTGCTTCTCGTGGATACAGCGGGAAGATTCCACAACAAAAAGAATCTGATGAATGAGCTTGGAAAAATCAATAAAATCCTTGAGAGTGAGTATCCGGATGCATACAGAGAGACACTCGTGGTGCTTGATGCGACCACAGGCCAGAATGCACTTGTTCAGGCGAGAGAGTTTTCTGATGTGGCAAAGATTTCAGGCATCGTACTCACTAAGATGGATGGTACGGCAAAGGGCGGTATCGCTGTAGCGATACAGTCGGAGCTTTCAGTGCCGGTCAAGTATATCGGAGTCGGTGAGACAATCGATGATTTGCAGAAATTTGATTCGGACGAGTTCGTGAATGCATTGTTTGACACCAAAACGGAATAATTTGAAAATATCTTTGAGCGTATAAGTTATATTGTTTATAATAATCTGGTATATCAGTTTATATATATCTGTACGGAATTTTTGGTATAATATAATGAAAAATAACTATTCAGGACCACTGAGAACAATGCGTTTTTGCGAATAATGCGTGGGTGGTTCTGAATCGTTATATCAATGAAAGGAAGAACAAAAATGCTGACATTAGATAAATTTGAAGAAGCAAGTGAGAAGGTCAAGGAGGTTACCCTTGAAACAAAGCTCATTTACAGTGATTTTTTAAGTGACCAGACAGGCAATAAGGTATATTTGAAGCCTGAAAATATGCAGTTTACCGGAGCTTACAAGGTCAGAGGCGCTTACTACAAGATAAGCACCCTCACAGACGAGGAGAGAGCAAAGGGACTCATCACAGCATCTGCAGGAAACCATGCGCAGGGTGTTGCATATGCGGCAAAGTGCTATGGCTGCAAGGCTGTCATCGTGATGCCTACCACCACACCTCTTATCAAGGTAAACCGTACAAAGAGCTACGGCGCTGAGGTAGTGCTTTACGGAGATGTGTATGATGAGGCATGTGCCAAGGCATATGAGCTTGCAGAGAAAGAGGGATATACATTCATCCATCCGTTTGATGATTTAGCTGTCGCAACAGGACAGGGAACTATCGCTATGGAGATATTCAAGGAGCTTCCTCTTGTTGAATACATCCTCGTTCCAATCGGAGGTGGCGGACTGGCAACAGGTGTATCCACACTTGCAAAGCTATTAAATCCAAAGATTAAGGTTATCGGAGTGGAGCCGGCCGGTGCCAATTGTATGCAGGAGTCATTTAAGAACGGCAAGGTGACCACTTTACCAAGTGTAAATACTATTGCAGACGGAACAGCGGTAAAGACACCGGGCTCAAATATTTTCCCATACATAAAGAAAAATCTTGATGATATCATCACAGTGGAGGATGACGAGCTTATCGTGGCTTTCCTTGATATGGTGGAGAATCACAAGATGATAGTTGAAAACTCAGGTCTTCTGACTGTAGCTGCGCTTAAGCATCTTGGTGTAAAGGATAAGAGAGTGGTTTCTATCCTAAGCGGCGGCAACATGGATGTCATTACCATGTCATCAGTTGTACAGCAGGGACTTATTTTCAGAGACAGAATCTTTACTGTTTCAGTGCTTCTGCCTGATAAGCCGGGCGAGCTTGCAAAGGTTTCACAGACTCTTGCCGATGTACAGGGCAATGTAATCAAGCTGGAGCACAACCAGTTTGTCACTACAAACAGAAGTGCGGCTGTTGAGCTTCGCATCACGCTTGAGTGTTTCGGTACAGAGCACAAGGAGCAGATTATGGCAGCGCTCGAAAAGAAGGGCTACAAGCCGAGAATTGTACGCACTATGATATAAAAACAAAAGTATCAAGTATTTTTACTTGACACCGGGCAAACTATGTGTTATTCTACCATAGGTTCGAGGGAAAAAGAGGATACTTGATATGGAAGAAAAACTTGAACAGGCATATTTATATGATTTCTACGGTGAGCTTTTGAATGATCATCAGCGTCAGGTATATGAGGATTTTGTCTTCAATGATTTGTCACTCGGTGAGATAGCAGCCGAGGAGGGGATTTCCCGTCAGGGTGTTGCCGATCTGATTAAGAGGTGCAATAAGAAGCTGCTTGATTATGAAGCAAAGCTGCATCTTGTTGAGAAGTTCATGTCCATAAAGAGTGACATACGAAGGATTCATGAGCTGACAAATGATTTTAAGAAATCACATAATGAGCTATTAATGAATGAAATCGAAGCTATTTCGAATCAGATACTAGAGGAGCTGTAATATGGCATTTGACAGTTTATCAGAAAAACTGCAGAACGTTTTCAAAAATCTCCGCAGCAAGGGAAAGCTTACTGAGGATGATGTAAAGGCTGCTCTTAAAGAGGTTAAGATGGCACTCCTTGAGGCCGATGTTAACTTCAAGGTTGTTAAGCAGTTCACAAAGAGTGTTCAGGAGAGAGCAATCGGACAGGATGTCATGAATGGTCTCAATCCCGGACAGATGGTCATCAAAATCGTAAACGAAGAGATGATTAAGCTTATGGGCTCTGAGACGACAGAGATTGCTTTCAGGCCGGGCAAGGAGCTTACCGTTATCATGATGGTAGGTCTTCAGGGAGCCGGTAAGACAACCACCACAGCAAAAATTGCCGGAAAGCTTAAGAGCAAGGGCAAGAAATCACTGCTTGTAGCCTGTGATGTGTATCGTCCGGCTGCGATTGAGCAGTTAAAGATAAATGGTGAGAAGCAGGGGGTTGAGGTTTTCTCAATGGGTGACAAAAACAAGCCTGCCGACATCGCAAAGGCTGCTGTGGAGCACGCTAAGAAAAACGATTTCAATGTTGTTATCATCGATACTGCCGGACGTCTTCATATTGATGAGGATATGATGGCAGAGCTTATTGAGATAAAAGAAGCTACTGATGTTTTCCAGACCATCCTCGTGGTTGATGCCATGACAGGTCAGGATGCGGTAAATGTAGCAGGTACCTTTGATGAAAAGATAGGAATTGACGGAGTTGTCATCACAAAACTTGATGGTGACACCAGAGGTGGAGCGGCACTTTCAATCAGAGCCGTTACAGGAAAGCCGATACTATACGCAGGTATGGGCGAGAAGCTTTCAGACCTTGAGCAGTTCTATCCGGAGCGTATGACTTCAAGAATCCTTGGTATGGGCGATGTGCTTTCCATGATTGAGAAGGCGCAGGAGAACATTGATGAGGAACAGGCCAAGAAGCTTGAGCAGAAGATGCGCAAAAATGAGTTTGATTTTGAGATGTACCTTGATTCGATGAGTCAGATGAAGAAGATGGGCGGTCTTTCAAGCGTGATGGGCATGATGCCGGGCATGGGTATCGGTGGAGGCAAGATGCCGGATATTGATACAGATGAAGCTGAAAAGGGCATGGCCCGCACAGAGGCAATCATCTATTCCATGACACCTGAGGAAAGACGAAATCCAAAGCTTCTTAATCCAAGCCGCAAGGCTCGTATTGCAAGAGGAGCAGGTGTGGATGTATCAGAGGTCAACAGACTTGTAAAGCAGTTTGAGCAGACAAAGAAGTTCATGAAGCAGATGCCCGGTATGATGGGCGGCAAAAAAGGACGCCGTGGAGGCGGTGGTCTTGGAGGCTTATTCAAAGGACTTCCGTTTTAATGGATTTCATTAAAGAATTTCATGTTTTGTTAACAAAAGTATTTATTTTACTTTTGATATATATTATTCAATAAACCTATGAGGAGGTGAAACAAAATGGCAGTAAAGATCAGATTAAGAAGAATGGGACAGAAGAAAGCTCCTTTCTATAGAATCGTAGTTGCAGACTCTAGATCACCAAGAGATGGAAGATGCATCGAGGAGATCGGAACATACGATCCAACTAAGGATCCTAGCGAGTATCATGTAAATGAGGAATTAGCTAAGAAATGGTTATCAAACGGCGCACAGCCAACTGAGACAGTAGCTAGAATCTTCAAGAGTGCTGGTATCGAGAAATAGGATAAAGAGGTGGCGTAATGAAAGAATTAGTTGAAGTAATTGCAAAATCTTTAGTTGATTATCCGGATGAGGTTAATGTAACTGAGACCGAAAACGAGAAAGCAATTGTTTTGGAATTACGTGTTGCACAGTCTGACATGGGCAAAGTGATCGGCAAGCAGGGACGTATTGCTAAGGCTATTCGTTCAGTTGTTAAGGCCGCAGCCTCTAAAGAAGACAAAAAGGTTATTGTTGAGATAGTACAGTAACATGAAGGCATCTCTTATGAGATGCCTGTTTTTTTATAATTTATAGTAACTATTCAGAACCGGTATTGTATGGTTTTGAGAATGTGCGTGGGCTGAATAGTCATGATTTATATTAATATCAGGAGACAGAGAATGGAAGATTTACTACAGGTAGGTGTAATTACGAGCACACACGGCATTCGCGGTGAGGTAAAGGTGTTCCCAACCACTGACGATGCTGCCCGTTTTAAAAAGCTTAAAAATGTCATTCTGGATAATGGCAAAGAGCGCAGGGATTTGGAAATAACTTCTGTCAAATTTTTCAAGAACCAGGTTATCTTGAAATTTAAGGGCATAGATGACATAAATGATGTAGAAAAATATAAAAAGGCACCTCTTTTTGTGACAAGGGAAAATGCGGTGCCGCTTGAGGAAAACGAGTACTTTATAGCCGATCTTATCGGGCTGTCAGTCACGTCAGACGAGGGAGAGGAGCTTGGAGTCATAGCTGATGTACTCCAGACTGGTGCCAACGATGTGTATGTTGTTAAGAAAGCCGGTGCAAATGATCTGCTGATTCCGGCAATAAAGGATTGTATACTGGACGTTGATGTGGAAAATGGCACGATGAAGGTGCATCTGCTGGCAGGTTTGAGATAGCTGCATCTCAAACTGCAAAAACCGTAAAATGAGATATAAAATTGAACAAAATCATACATTTTAAATCGTAAAACTGTAAAACAGGATGATAACAGGAGATAGAGGAAAATGAGATTTCATGTGCTGACCTTATTCCCACAGATGATAGAACAGGGACTGTCAGAGAGTATCACAGGCAGAGCTTTAAAACATAATATTATATCACTCAATACTGTAAATATCAGGGATTTTGCGCACAATAAGCACAATAAGGTTGATGATTACACATATGGTGGCGGCGCGGGAATGCTTATGCAGGCAGAGCCTGTGTATCAGGCTGTGAGCAGTGTGGTGAGTCAGATCAATAAATGTAATCAGGTCCACTCAGGTGATAATTCCGGGAAAAATATTGCCGATGAAAATATATTATATGAAAATACATCATATAAAAATACAGCAGAAGAAATACAAAATCACAATGCCCGTCTGATTTACGTTACTCCACAGGGCCGCGTGTTCAACCAGCAGATGGCAGCAGAATTTGCAAAGTGTGATGACCTCATTTTTCTATGTGGACACTATGAAGGTATTGACGAGCGCGTGCTGGAGGAGACGGTAACAGATTATGTTTCTATCGGTGACTATGTTCTAACAGGCGGAGAACTGCCGTCGATGGTGATGATAGATGCGATTTCACGTCTGGTTCCTGGGGTGCTGCACAATGACATTTCGGCAGAGACAGAGTCGTTTCATGGCAATCTGCTTGAATACCCTCAGTATTCACGTCCTGTTGAGTGGCATGACAAAAAGGTGCCTGAGGTACTCATGTCAGGCAATCAGAAAAAGATAGATGCATGGCGCCTTGAAAAGTCTATTGAGCGCACAAAGGAGCGCAGACCGGATTTGTATGCCGGGTTTAAAAGACTTGATAAATGCAGAGAGTTTCTTATGAAAAATAAACTGCTTCATATTGATATGATAGAGCTTATAAACAGGGGCTGCGCCGAGATACTGTTTGAGGCAGATGGCGAATATCTGCTTTGCGATACGGTTTCAAAGGTATGCTTTCATACCAGACCGGATGAGGGTGAGTCGGAGCTTGTGGATTTGGCAGCGGAAGATACCACGAGGCTGGTCGATAAACATAGCAGTCAACATATTCCGGCAACCATTATAGAGCAGATTACAAACGGCATAGTGCTTCACCAGCAAAGGTATGTTGGGCTTTTTGAGGCAAATGGCTTTAAGGAGACTGTAGAGTGCAGACAGGCGGTGTATACAAACAAAGAAAAGCTATCTGTCAGCGGACTGTACAGACCGGATGGAAAGCCGATGCCAAATGGCTTAATTATAAGAAAGCTGGATGCAGGTGATATACAGGAGGCTGCGCCAATGTACCCGGGCTTTGATAATCCGGATTATATCGTAGACAGGATAGAGGCAGGTGCTGTCTACGGAGCTTTTTTGAGTGATAATACTGCTGATGATACCATTAATATCCTCGCGGGAATTATCGGAATACATGAGGAGGGCAGCATAGGCATGCTCTATGTAAAGCCGCAGTACAGGCATCAAAAGCTTGCCACAGCACTTGAAACATATGCCTTCAACAGGGCTTTAGAAAACGGCTGGATACCATATGGACAGATAATTGTGGGCAATGAGGCATCTATGAAGCTGCAGGAGCGTATGGGATTGCATTTTTCAAAGTCATCTGTATACTGGATGGCTAATAATATTATTATTGGTCACACTGTTAGGTGTGAACAGTAACACAGGCAACAAAGACAGGTGATAAAGATAGTAAAAAACACTTGCAAATCCCATGAATCTGTGGTAAAGTACCAATGTTGTGAATAAAAGAGATGGTCCTCTGTTGTGAAAATAGTAGTAGCATTAAGAACGTCAAAATAATTAGGAGGTCACAAAATGAACGCAAGTGAAATTATTAAGAGCATCGAGAACGAGCAGTTAAAGGCTGAGGTACCTGAGTTTTCTGTAGGAGATATTGTAAAGGTACACGGAAAAATCAAAGAGGGTAACCGTGAGCGTATTCAGGTATTTGAGGGAACAGTTATCAAAAAGCAGAACGGATCAAACCGTACAACATTTACTGTTAGAAAGCTTTCTAACGGCGTAGGTGTTGAGAAGACATGGCCACTCCACTCACCAAACGTAGAGAAGGTTGAGATTGTACGTAAAGGTAAAGTACGTCGTGCTAAGCTTTACTACTTAAGAGACCGTATCGGAAAAGCTGCTAAGGTTAAAGAGCTTGTAAAATAATATTTTACGCGAAAGAGACCACTTCGTCGAGAAATCGTAACGAGGTGGTTTTTTGTTACGTAATTGTTTAAAATGGGATGTAATCACACAATAATTAACACTATGGCGCATAGCTTGACAGCACGGTGTCAAGCTTGCGTCTGAACAGTAACATAGACATTGCTGTTTATACCGCACAGTGAACAGTAACTCTTGCATGAATTTATAAAACCATATATAATTAGAGAATACATGATTTTTATGGTAAATGAGGTTTGATGATGGGTAGAAGAAGAGCAGGACTTAATTTTAGAAGACAGAGAAAAAAGATTAATCTGCCATTGGTCAGGGAAGTGCTGTCATGGATAGTTGAGCTTGTGGTGGTAATAGGTCTGGCATATGTGCTGGTATCATTTTTCGGTATCCGTACAAATGTAGTAGGTCAGGCAATGGAGCAGACACTTGAAAATGATGATGATATTCTTGTGAATAAATTTGCATACATCATATCAAAACCAAAGCAGGGGGACGTTATTGTATTTCTTCCAAATGGCAATAAGAAATCACATTATTATGTCAGAAGAGTGGTAGCAGTGCCGGGAGATACTGTTCAGATAAAGGACGGCGCATTGTATGTGAATGATGAGCTCTATAAGGAATCCACAGATGTCGCTTCTATGGAGGATGCAGGCATTGCATCTGATGCTGTTAAGCTTGAAAAGGATGAGTATTTTGTACTTGGAGACAATCGAAACAACAGTGAGGACAGCCGCTATGCCAATATTGGCAATGTAAAGAGAGACTATATCATCGGCAAGGCATGGTTTAGATTTTCAGGCCTTGGAAGCTTTGGAACCATCAAGTAGCAATAGTTATAACATATATAGATAAAGGACAGGTGAATTATGAATTTTCAGTGGTACCCTGGGCATATGACCAAGGCAAAGCGTCAGATGCAGGAGGACATTAAATTAATAGATTTGGTTATAGAGCTTGTGGATGCAAGAATTCCGCTTTCCAGCCGTAATCCGGACATTGATGAGCTTGGGAAAAATAAATACAGGCTCATTCTGATGAACAAGGCGGATCTGGCCGACAGGGAGCGCACTAGGGAGTGGAGTGCATTTTTCAAGGAAAAGGGCTTTTTTGTAGTCAGTCTTGATGCTAGAAGCAAGTCAGGCATGAAGAGCATCACAGATATCGTGATGGAGGCCTGCAAGGAAAAGATTGAAAGAGACCGAAAGCGTGGTATCAAAAACAGACCGGTAAGAGCTATGGTGGTGGGTATTCCAAACGTCGGAAAGTCCACATTTATCAACTCATACGCCGGAAAAGCCTGTGCCAAGACAGGAAACAAGCCGGGCGTGACAAAGGGCAAGCAGTGGATCAGGCTCAATAAAAGTGTTGAGCTGCTCGATACCCCGGGCATACTGTGGCCGAAATTTGAGGATCAGACAGTGGGACTTAGGCTTGCACTCATCGGTTCGATAAAGGATGAGATTCTAAATGTTGATGAGCTTGCCGTTGAGCTTGTAAAGTTCCTAAAAGCAGAGTATCCGGGGCTTTTGGCACAAAGATACGAGGTGAGCGAGGAAAATGATATCATAGAGCTTATAAGTGCTGTTGCCGTCAACAGAAAATGCCTTTCAAAGGGAGGAGAGCCTGATTACAGCAAGGCAGCTGCACTCATCATAGATGATTTCAGAAGCGGTAAGCTTGGCAATATCACTCTTGAGAGACCGGAAAAATAATAGGATAATAGTTACGAAGAATAGAGGATAGGACAAGGATATGTCGGCAGAAAAAATAGGCGATATTAAGGAACAACTGAAAAGCATCACAGATTCACAGCTTGCACAGTTCATTGAGGTATACGGCTCAGATGAAAGGGGCGGAGTGATTAAGCTTGTAGATAGTGCAAAAAAGCGACTGGACAAGTATGAGAAGGAGCTTATCCGCACTGAAGGTCTCAAGAAATATGAGCGCGAGTACGCATCATATGCTCATATTTGCGGCATAGATGAGGTGGGACGCGGACCGCTTGCAGGTCCGGTTGTGGCATGTGCGGTTATTCTGCCAAAGGACTGTGATATTTTATATATCAATGATTCAAAGAAGCTTACGGCTGCAAAGCGCGATGAGCTTTACGATGTCATAATGGAAAAGGCGGTTTCTGTAGGAATAGGTATGGCATCGCACGAGCGGATAGATGAGATAAATATACTGCAGGCCACATATGAGGCGATGAGACAGGCAATCGGAAAGCTTGATCCGGCACCGGATTTGACACTTAACGATGCAGTCACAATCCCGGGGGTGGATATAAAGCAGGTTCCGATTATAAAGGGAGATGCCAAAAGCATATCAATAGGGGCAGCCAGCATTGTGGCTAAGGTCACAAGGGATCGGATGATGGTTGAGTATGATAACATATATCCCGGATATGGATTTGCATCAAACAAGGGCTATGGCTCGGCAGAGCATATCAAGGCACTAAAGGAGATAGGACCATCACCGATACACAGGGCATCGTTTATACACAATTTTATTTAATATATTACAATTGTGCGGTTTTTACGAAGGTGCCTGGGCACTGAATAGTTACACATTCTGCTAAAAACCGTCAGTTCACAATAGGAGAGAAAATGACACTTCAACAACTCAGACAGGTACTTACAATTGCAGAATCCAATTCCATGAATGAGGCGGCAAAGAAGCTTTTTGTTTCACAGCCCAATCTGTCCGCCACAGTACGAGAGGTGGAGGAGGCGCTTGGAATCACAGTATTCATGAGAAATAACCGTGGAATTACAGTCACAGCGGAGGGCGAGGAGTTTTTAGGATACGCCAAACAGGTTGTGGAGCAGTATTATCTGCTTGAGAACAGGTATCTGAATGTGGAGTCCAAAAAGAAATTCTCGGTTTCCATGCAGCATTATTCATTTGCAGTAAAGGCCTTTGTACAGCTTGCTAAAGAGGTGGGCATGGATGAGTACGAGTTTGCTGTTCACGAGACAAAGACGAAAGAGGTAATAGACAACGTAAAGAACTTAAAGAGTGAGCTTGGAGTTCTTTACTTAAGTGATTTCAATGAAAAGGTTTTAAGAAAGCTTTTTAAGGAATGTGACATCGAGTTTAAAGAGCTCTTCACATGCAATACATATGTGTATCTCTGGAAAAAACATCCGCTTGCCGGCCAAAAAGAGATTACACTTGATGATTTGCAGGAGTACCCATGTCTGACCTTTGAACAGGGCGTGAACAATTCCTTTTATTATGCTGAGGAGATGATGAGCACATATGAGTACAAGCGTGTCATAAAGGCTGATGACAGAGCCACAATGCTCAATCTCATGGTGGGGCTCAACGGATTTACACTGTGCTCAGGTATTATTTCTGAGGATTTAAACGGTGATGACTATGCGGCAATTCCACTTAAGGAAAGTGAAAAAATGCATATAGGCTATATCAAGCACAAGGGCACGAAGCTTAGCAAGCTCGGTGAAATATATATAGATGCGTTAAAGAATTACGAGAATAAAGTTTTATAAATGAAAAATTGTAAAAAAATGAATTTAAATTAATTAAATATTATACCATTTTTATAAGAATTTCACAATCATATTGTTTTTTTGAAAAAACATGCATGAAAATATAGTGAAAAATCGGTTACGCAAAAGATATTTATTAAAAAAAATGACATGGATTGACGGAAAATGACGGATTATGATTTTTTGACAAATGAATATCAGATGTTATAATAGGCGCAACAATTGATTGGTATGTGCGAAAGCACTATGTTTTAGATTATAAAGGTGGTGTTAACTATGTACAATAAGGAAACAGTAATCAGACTTAACACATTGGATGATATTCAGGAATTTGTTGGGGCTGCTTCTAAGTGCGATTTTGACATTGATCTCAAATATAGACAGATTCTTATTGATGCGAAATCACTTCTTGGAGTGATTGGAATTGGTACAAACAATGACTTTAAGGTCTGCTATATGGGCGATGACCAGGCATTTGATAATGTGGTTGATAAATTCACTGTAGCGTAATACAATTGAATAAGGTTCTTTGGGAGAGTTTCTTCTTGGAGCTCTCCCTTTTTTATGTTCAGTGTATTAAAAATGTCTGGAGTTAGACTGAAAATATTGCCGGAACACAAAACCGTTGACATAATCCGGAATATGTAGGGAGAGTACATGACAGAAGCTGGAAATAACTATAGTGAAAAGAAAACACAATTACATATTTCGGTCAGAAACCTTGTGGAATTTATTTTCAGGGAGGGTGACATAGACAACAGGTCATCGAGAGCTATGAGTGCTGATGCCATGATGGAGGGAACACGCATTCACAGGAAAATCCAGGGCAGCATGGGGAAGGAGTATCAGGCAGAGGTGCCGCTTTCACTTGTTGTTGAAGGTGATTTGTATGAGCTGACTGTCGAGGGCAGGGCAGATGGCATCTTTACGGAGGATGGAAAGTGTTTTGTTGATGAGATTAAGGGAATGTACAGAAGGGTTGAGCTGTTTGAAAAGCCGGTTTTTGTGCACCGTGCGCAGGCTATGTGCTATGCATATATTTTTGCTCTGCAAAATAATATGGAAACGATAGGTATTCAGATGACCTACTGCAATCTTGAAACGGAGCAGACTAAGTATTTTCGCGAGGAGTTCTCGTTTGAAGAGATAAAAAAATGGTTTGATGACCTGATGGAAGAGTATGGCAAATGGGCAACGTTTCAGTGTGAAATGAAAAATCAAAGACAGGCTTCAATCAAAGAACTCGGTTTTCCATTTGAGTACAGACCAGGGCAGAAAAAGCTTGTTTCGGATGTCTACAGGACAATTATGCGTCAGAAGCTTCTTTTTATGCAGGCTCCGACCGGTGTGGGAAAGACTATCTCTACTATTTTCCCGGCAGTGAAGGCGGTTGGTGAGGAGCTGGCAGACAGAATCTTTTACCTGACAGCGAAGACAATCACCGCAACAGTCGCAAAGGAAACGTTTGCGCTGCTTGAAAAAAATGGTTACAGGGCAAAAACTATTCAGATAACGGCCAAGGAAAAGCTATGTCCGTGTGATGAGATGGAATGCAATCCGGTAACCTGTCCGTATGCAAAGGGGCATTTTGACAGAGTAAATGATGCGGTTTTTGACCTGCTTCACAGATGTGAAATGATTGAGAGGGATGATATTTTATCACAGGCGGATAGGTATACCGTTTGTCCGTTTGAGCTTTGTCTTGATACGGCTAGCTGGTGTGATAATATCATCTGCGATTACAACTATGTGTTTGACCCAAATGTTTATCTTAAGAGATTTTTTCAGGAAGGGATAAAGGGAGATTATATTTTTCTCATTGATGAGGCTCACAATATGGTCGAAAGAAGCAGGCAGATGTATAGCGCTCAGATTTATAAGGAGGATTTCCTTACTGTGAAGCGCATTATGAAGGAGCACAGCCGTTCTATTGAGAAAGCGCTTGAAAAGTGCAATAAGATACTGCTTGGGATGAAACGTGAGTGTGAGAATTATACGGTATATGATACGTTTGGCAATATGGTATTTTCCTTTATGAGGCTTATGACACTTCTGGATGAGTTTTTGCAGAAGGCAAATGAGTTTCCGGGGAAAAAGGATGTTATGGATTTTTATTTTGAGCTTCGCAATTTCCTGAACATTTATGATCTGGTGGATGAGCACTACGTGATGTATTCCGAGCTTGAGGCTGATGGCAGGTTCATGCTAAAGCTTTTTTGTGTGGACCCATCGCTTAATATACAAAAGAGGCTGGATAAGGGCAAGTCGGCTGTGTTTTTTTCGGCGACATTTTTGCCTGTAAACTATTACAAGAGCCTGCTAAGCACAAAAAAAGACAACTATGCCATATATGCTGACAGCACGTTTGACAGCAAAAAGAGACTGCTTGCGATGGCAACCGATGTGAGCACGAGGTACACGAGGCGCTCAAGGAGTGAGTATGAGCGGATTGCAGGGTATATTAATGCTGTTGTCACGCAAAAGACTGGAAATTATATGGTTTTCTTTCCGTCATATAAGATGATGAATGATGTGGCAGATATTTACTGTGAAAAATATGCAGACGAAACAGAGCTTATGCTGCAGAAAGATAATATGTCAGAGGCTGAGAGGGAGGAATTTCTGGACAGGTTTAGTGAGGAATCGGACAGAACACTTGTGGCATTTGGCATCATGGGAGGCATATTCGGTGAGGGCATTGATTTGAAAAACGACAGACTGATAGGTGCTATTGTTGTCGGAACGGGGCTTCCGCAGATCAGTAATGAGAGAACCATATTAAAGGATTATTACGATGCCGAAAACGGCTGTGGCTTTGACTATGCTTTCAGGTATCCGGGCATAAATAAAGTCCTCCAGGCGGCCGGAAGAGTAATCAGGACGACGGAGGACACAGGTGTCATTTTGCTATTAGATGAGAGATTCTGGCAGAGAGAATATGATTTGCTCTATCCACGCGAGTGGAGTGACAGAAAGCCATGCAATATAGCAAATGTCGGAAAACTAGTTGCCGACTTCTGGGAGCAGATTTAAAAATTCCTCAGTGGATGCTGACACGGGCATTGTAGTGTTTACGGACACAACAATCTGGCGTGGAGGCATCTTTTCTTTTGTCTTCAGCACGAAAAGCTCCTTATTCTCATGGTTGATGCAGTAGTCAGGCACGAATGCTATACCCAGTCCGATTTTGGCCAAGTCTATGAGCAGATCGTTACTGCTTAGCTCAATTTCCGGAATCAGGTCAAGCTGGTGCTGTAAAAACAGATTATGCAGGAATTCACTGGTGGTGCTGTTTCGGTCGAGCATCATGATAGGATATTTATTGAGCTCAGAAAAAGCTATCTCCTGCTTGCGAAGCTTGAAATAATTGGGATTTGCCACAAAAACATCGGAAAAGTTGCATATGGTTTTCTGTCTGTATGAGTGATTGAGGTGCGAGTTTGGAAAATTCGTGGCAATCAGGTCAACCTTCCTTTGCTCCAAAAGCTCCACACACTGGATAGATGTGGCATTTGTGACCTTGATAGGCACGTTCGGGAACCTCTGATGGAACTGCTTTAAGTAAGGAACCAGCAGATAACGGCATATGGTATCGCTTGCGCCGATGTGAAGCTGGCCAAGTCCAAGTGTGCCTGAGTCTAAAAGCTGGCTTTCACCGCGGGCAATAAGATTCATGGCAGGCTCAATGTGCTTTAAAAGCAGGGCACCGGCTGCGGTGAGCTGTACCTTCTTTGTGCTTCTGATGAAAAGAGTCTGTCCCAGCTTCTTTTCGAGAGTCTTAATAGACTGGCTTACCGCGGACTGTGAAATAAACAGCTTCTTGCTGGCTTCAGAGAAGCTTAGGGACGTTGCCACGTAGTAAAAGACCTTGTAAAGCTCATAATTTATATCCATTTTGTTATCCTCCGTATAAATATGGTTATTTGCATCTGTTTTATCAATGAGGGGCAAAATACCTTTTGTCGCTGATATCATTATATAAGAAAACTATAATTAACGCAACTTATAAAACAAATTAAATATATTAATTATACTTATTATAACTAAAGTGTTATACTACAACCATAGTTTTAAAGTCCGATTGTGCAAAAAGCCGGACGGTAACGAATAATTGGTTACATACTCTCGAATTGAAAGGAGAACATATGAGTAACGTACGTCGTGTATATGTAGAAAAAAAACCTGACTTTGCGGTAAAGGCAAAGGAATTAAAGCATGAGATTAAGCATTATCTGGGAATCACAACTGTGGAGGCAGTACGTGTATTAATCAGATATGATGTGGAAAATATATCAGAGGAGACATACAAGAAAGCCTTGTATACAGTTTTCTCAGAGCCGCCTGTTGATGATATCTATGAGGAGACATTTGACTATGGTGATGCAAAAGTATTTACTGTAGAGTTTTTACCGGGACAGTTTGACCAGAGAGCAGATTCAGCCGAGCAGTGTGTGAAGCTTCTCAATGAGAATGAGGAGCCGATTATCAGAAGTGCTATCACATATGTGATTGAGGGTGCTATCACAGATGAGCAGTTTGCTGCTATTAAGAAGCACTGCATCAACCCTGTTGATTCGCGTGCTATCGGCATGGAAAAGACAGAGACACTTGTGCAGGAGTTTGATGATCCTGCTGACGTCATCATATTTGACGGCTTCAAGGATATGGCAGAGGACAAGCTGAAGGAGCTTTATTTATCATTGAACCTTGCTATGACCTTTAAGGATTTTCTTCATATCCAGAACTATTTTAAGAATGAGGAAAAGCGTGATCCTTCAATGACAGAAATCCGTGTGCTCGATACATACTGGTCAGATCACTGCCGTCATACAACATTCTCTACAGAGCTTAAGAATGTCAAGTTTGACGATGGCTTCTACCGCACACCGATTGAAAATACCTACAAGGATTATCTCAATACATTTTCAAATATCTACAAGGACAGAAATGACAAATTTGTCTGCCTAATGGATCTTGCACTTCTTGCCATGAAGAGATTAAAGGCAGAGGGCAAGCTTGATGATCAGGAAGAGTCTGATGAGATCAACGCATGCTCTATCGTGGTACCTGTTGAGGTGGACGGAAAGACAGAGGAGTGGCTTGTAAACTTCAAGAATGAGACACACAACCATCCTACAGAGATTGAGCCTTTTGGTGGCGCTGCTACATGCCTTGGCGGAGCAATTCGAGATCCTCTCTCAGGACGTACATATGTATATCAGGCAATGCGTGTAACAGGTGCAGCAGATCCTACAGTACCGGTTTCACAGACAATTGAAGGAAAACTTCCACAGAAGAAGCTTGTCAGAGAGGCAGCTCACGGATACAGCTCATATGGAAACCAGATCGGACTTGCAACAGGTTATGTCAAGGAGGTTTACCATCCGAATTATGTTGCAAAGCGTATGGAGATCGGTGCAGTTATGGGTGCGGCTCCAAGACGTGCTGTCCAGAGACTTAACTCAGATCCGGGAGATAAAATCATTCTCCTCGGAGGACGCACAGGACGTGACGGAATCGGTGGTGCTACAGGTTCATCAAAGGCACACAATACAAAGTCTACATCAGTATGCGGAGCTGAGGTACAAAAGGGTAATGCACCTACAGAGAGAAAGCTTCAGAGACTTTTCAGACGAGAAGAGGTCAGCCATATCATCAAGAAATGTAACGATTTCGGTGCCGGCGGAGTTTCTGTTGCTATCGGAGAGCTTGCTGACGGACTTCGCATAGAGCTTGACAAGGTACCAAAGAAATACGCAGGTCTTGACGGAACAGAGATTGCTATCTCAGAGTCACAGGAGCGTATGGCAGTTGTAGTTGCGCCTTCTGATGTTGAGCAGTTCCTTGCATACGCAAATGAGGAAAATCTCGAGGCAACAGAGGTTGCGGTAGTTACAGAGGATCCAAGACTTGTGCTTGAGTGGAGAGGCAAAGAGGTAGTAAATATCTCTCGTGCATTCCTTGATACAAACGGAGCTCATCAGGAGACAGATGTTGAGGTTGAGATGCCTTGCGAGAGTGACAATTATCTGGACAAAATCAGCACACCTGCTGTAGCCAGGATGGTTGAGGCAGGAGATATGAAGGGTGCCTGGGAGGCAGAGCTTGAAGACCTTAACGTATGCTCACAGAAGGGACTTGTTGAGATGTTTGACGGCTCTATCGGAGCAGGCAGTGTATATATGCCATATGGTGGACGTTACCAGCTCACAGAGACACAGTCAATGGTTGCAAAGCTTCCTGTATTAAAGGGCAAATGCGATACAGTAACAATGATGGCTTACGGCTTCGACCCATATCTTTCATCATGGAGCCCATACCACGGATCTATATATGCAGTGCTTGAGTCTATCTCAAGAATCGTTGCAGCAGGCGGAGATTACAGCAAAATCCGTATGACATATCAGGAGTACTTCCGCAGAATGAACGAGGATCCAAAGCGCTGGAGCCAGCCGTTTGCAGCACTCCTCGGAGCATATGATGCTCAGATTGGCTTCGGACTTCCTTCAATCGGTGGAAAGGATTCCATGTCAGGTACCTTCAATGATATTGATGTACCGCCTACACTCGTATCATTTGCAGTGGATGTGGCAAAGGAAAAGGATATCATCACACCTGAGCTCAAGAAAGAGGGCAACCAGCTTGTTCTATTTACAATAGATAAGGATGAGTTTGATCTTCCAAAATATGATCAGGTTATGACACTTTATACAGCAATCAGAAATCTTATCCAGGATGGCGCAATCGTTTCAGCATATGCACTTGACGGAAAAGGTCTTGCTGCAGCAGTATCAAAGATGGCATTTGGTAACAAGCTTGGTGTAACAATCGAGGATGAGGTGACAAGCGATACACTCTTTGCACCTGGCTTTGGTAATATCGTAGCTGAGGTTCCTGTTGATGCACTTTCAAAGGTCAGAGAGGTAATTGATGCAGCAGGTATTTCAGATGCAGCCTCTGTAGTCGGCTATGTAAACGACAAGCAGACTATCGAGTGTGATGATATGGTGCTTCCTGTTGATGAGGCTGTCAAGGTATGGACAGCTAAGCTTGAGGGCGTTTTCCATACAAAGGCAACAGACGATACAAGCAAGGTAAATAGCGGTCTCTACGATGCAAAGAATATCTATGTATGCAAGAATAAAGTGGCTAAGCCTACAGTATTTATTCCGGTATTCCCTGGAACAAACTGTGAGTATGATAGTGCTAAGGCATTTGAAAGAGCAGGCGCTGACACAATCGTAAAGGTATTCAAGAACCTCACAGCAGAGGATATCCGTGATTCGGTTGATGAGTTTGTAAAGGCAATTGACAAATCACAGATTATCATGTTCCCTGGTGGATTCTCAGCAGGAGATGAGCCTGAGGGATCAGCTAAATTCTTTGCAACAGCATTTAGAAATGCAAAGATGACAGAGGCTGTTGAAAAGCTCATCAATGAGAGAGACGGACTTGCACTTGGTATCTGTAACGGTTTCCAGGCACTTATCAAGCTTGGACTTGTACCATATGGAGAGATCAGACAGCAGGATGCACAGTCACCTACACTCACATACAATACAATCAACCGCCATATCTCAAAGATGGTGTATACAAAGGTTGTTTCAAACAAGAGCCCATGGCTTGCACAGGCTAAGCTTGGCCAGACCTACTGCAACCCGGCATCACATGGCGAGGGACGTTTCGTAGCACCGAAGGAGTGGCTTGATAAGCTCTTTGAAAATGGACAGGTTGCCACACAGTATGTTGACTTGGACGGAAATGTATCAATGGATGAGGAGTGGAACGTAAACGGCTCATACATGTCTATCGAGGGTATCACATCTCCTGACGGAAGAATCCTCGGCAAGATGGCTCACTCAGAGCGCCGCGGCGAGTCTGTAGCAATCAATATCTACGGCGAGCAGGATATGAAGATATTCGAGAGCGGTGTGAAATATTTTAAATAATTCATAACTGAATAATTACAATATCTTATATATTCATTGGGCTATTATCTCTGCAATATAAACAATTAAGCTTCCATGGATGTCACAGTTAGTGGCTTTCATGGGAGTTTTTATTTTGGAACCAGTGAATATGCTGACGGTAAAGAAAATAAATTGAAGGTAATTAAACACGTGCGCCTGCTTGATATTTGATAGTCGCAGTGGTAAAATCAAGACTAAAATTACCGGTAGTAAATGGTTTGAAAGAAAAGAGGACATAAAACAGATGAGATTGCCACAAATAATAAACAGCCTTCTTGAGACTGATATGTATAAATTCAGCATGGGACAGACGATTTTCCATCAGTTCACAAGCTATAAAACGACATGGACCTTCAAGTGCCGAAATAAAGACGTGCATTTTACAGATGAGATGGTCGAGGAGATAAAGGAACAGGTGCAGGCCTTCTGTCAGCTTTGTTTTACGGAGGAGGAGCTTGAATATCTTGATAACATCACCTGGATAAAAGGTACATATGTTGATTTTTTAAGACTCTGGCAGCCAAGATATGAGGAGTTTACCATCACAACAGATGCACCGTGTGGGCTGGCAATCGATGCAGCCGGCACGTGGCTCAATACTTCGATGTATGAGATTCCGGTGCTTGCTATTGTAAATGAAGTGTACTTCCGTATGGCATATGATTATGATGTGCTGCTTAAGCAGTTTAAGCGCAGGCTTGATGAGAAGGTGCGTCTGCTCGAGGAGGATACCTACAGGCTTGGCGATTTCAGTGAATTTGGACTAAGACGCCGTCTGTCTGCCGAGGCGCAGGAGATGGCTGTAAAGGCAATCGCAGAGGTTGAGCTGCCTGCAGACTCACACTTTATTGGTACATCAAACGTATATCTTGCAAAGAAATTCAATTTAAAGCCGGTGGGAACAATGGCTCATGAGTGGATTATGTGTACAGGACAGGGTAATCACAAGCATAATCCGGCATATTCAAACTGGTACGCACTCGATGCATGGGTTAAGGAGTATGGTATATTAAACGGTATTGCGCTTACTGACACCATAACAACAGACTGCTTCCTGCGTGATTTTCAGCTCACCTATGCGACACTTTTTTCGGGAGTGCGTCATGATAGCGGAGATCCGTACGAGTGGGGAGACAAGATGATAGCCCACTACAACAGTCTGGGAATTAATCCAAGGACAAAGACACTTTTGTTCAGCGACAGCCTGGATTTCGAGCGTGCGACTGCATTGTATGATTATTTCAAGGATAAGGCAAAGGTTGCATTCGGTATAGGAACCTTTATCAGTAACGACACTGATGAGGATGCGCTTAACATAGTTATGAAGACCACCAAGTGTAACGGCATGGATGTGGCAAAGATTTCCGACGTTGCAGGCAAGGGCATGTGCAAGAATCCGGATTATGTCGATTACCTGAACAGGTGTATTGATTACAGGATGAAGAATGATAAATGATAAATGACGGCATGAGGGGGCAAAGGTATTTTGCCCCCTTTAATCATGTGATTGAATTGCAAGAAATGTGTAAACAAAACAAAAAATATATAAAATATCAGACAATTTAAAATAAAAATAAAAATTATCAAAAAATATATTGACAAATAGGTAAAATTGGTGTAATCTTAAATCAACAAAAAGAGATACGAAAGGAACAAAAATAAAACACAGGAGGTACAGTCCAATGGGGATTACATAATTTAAGTCAAAGTACTATAAGGATGATTGAACGGAATATTTAAATCTGTAGGGCGGGCCGAAGCGCAGTAATCGCACAGATATATTAGCAAATAAATAATATCGTTGAAAAAGTTCTTGTAGATTAAAAGTGAAAGATAGAATCTCTCATAAGAGTTTACATAGATAATGTAACCAAAAGGAGTGATTTTATGAAGAAGGGTAGAGGTCCATAGCTAAGCTAAAAGAATAAGAATCCTGTCATAAACAGAATCAGATTTATAGCAAAGCAATATGGAAATGCCAAAATAAATTCATATAGCGAAAGCGGAACTTGGAGGTTATACAGTGAAGCTTACGGAACCAATGCTTTAGGAGCCACTTGATGTAAAATGTAGATCAGGTGGCTCCTATTTTTGACATTTGTGAATGCATGTGAGGTTTAATAGTTAGATAGAATGACAACGTAAGCCTTTAAGGCTGGGCTATAATTTGATGAAAGCAGGAACGCGGTTTTCAAATACTGTATAGTACATAAACCCGGCATCCTTGAGGATATTTGAAACCCTGTCAAAATCATACGCGACATGCTCCGGCTTGTGGGCATCTGCTCCGACTGTGATTATTTCCCCGCCAAGCTCGTGATAGCGCTTTAACACCGATTCGGTCGGATTTGGGTGGCCAAGCCCGTATTTAAAGCCGGCGGTATTGAGCTCGATGCCTTTTCCCTGGGAGATAATTTCCTTTAATATAGCATCAATTATGTCGGCATACTTTTCATATGAATAGTATTTATTTTTGTCAGGACCGTATCTGACCACGTAGTCGATGTGACCGTACACATCAAAATCCGCCCCGCTGTGCAGGTTGTCAAGTATCGATTCAAAGTATTCGGTGTAGGCTTCGTGCTCTGTCTTGTCTTTGTAAAATGCAGGGTAGTATGGGTCAATGCCGTTTACTACATGGCTTGAGCCGATCACGAGGTCAAACGGATATTTTTTGGTGACCGCATTATTTTTGTCTGTAATATGAGGCTGTAAACCGATTTCAATGCCCCAGTGGATATTTACCGGGCAGCCCTTTTCTTTAAGAACAATTGCAAGCCTTTTGATGCGCTTTTCATATGCTGCTATATCAAGGTCGAAAAGCCCGGGCTCCTCTTTATAGTCATAGTCCAGATGGTCTGTAAAGCAGATGCCGTCCAGCCCTTTGTTGATTGCTGATTTTATCATCAATACCGGGTCGGCATCGCTGTCACCCGAAAACATGCAGTGCATGTGCTGATCCCACATATAAATACCTCCGTAAAACTGATGTATTGTTGTTAAAAAAATTTATAAGTTACATGTTTTATAATTGTCTGCTGCCGGCTGCCGGAAAGTGCGAATTACAGCAATTAATTAAGTGTAGCCGAGATTATAATAAAGTGCAATATCTAAAAAGAAAAATTGTGAAGAATGATAAAAAATGTGTGTAAATGAAAATATTTAGTGAAAATTTTAACAAACGCAAATAAAGTACTTGAACCTTTGAGAATTATTCGCTATAATAAAAACATCTTAGGGCATGTCCCTAAAAATACTTTTTACAATTCTAGGAGGAATTAAAATGGCAGTAAGAGTAGCAATCAACGGATTTGGTCGTATCGGACGTCTTGCTTTCAGACAGATGTTTGGAGCTGAGGGATACGAGGTAGTAGCTATCAACGACTTAACAAGCCCAAAAATGTTAGCACACTTATTAAAGTATGATTCATCACAGGGTAAATACGAGCATGCAGATGAGGTTTCTGCAAGCGATGATTCTATCACAGTTTGTGGTAAGGAAATCAAAATTTACGCATTCCCAGATGCAAACAATTGCCCATGGGGAGAGTTAAAGGTTGACGTTGTACTTGAGTGCTCTGGATTCTATACATCAAAAGAGAAAGCTCAGGCTCATATCAATGCTGGAGCTCGTAAGGTAGTTATCTCTGCACCAGCAGGAAATGACCTTCCTACAATCGTTTACAATACAAACCATGAGACACTTAAGGCTTCTGATACAATCATCTCAGCAGCTTCTTGTACAACAAACTGCTTAGCTCCAATGGCAGATGCACTTAACAAGTACGCTCCAATCCAGTCTGGTATCATGGTAACAATCCATGCTTACACAGGAGATCAGATGACTCTTGACGGACCACAGAGAAAGGGAGACCTTCGTCGTTCACGTGCAGCAGCAGTTAATATCGTTCCTAACTCAACAGGAGCAGCTAAGGCAATCGGCCTTGTTATCCCAGAGTTAAACGGAAAGTTAATCGGATCTGCACAGCGTGTTCCTACACCAACAGGATCTACAACAATCCTTACAGCAGTTGTTAAGAAAGCAGGCGTTACAAAAGAGGATATCAACGCAGCTATGAAGGCAGCAGCTAACGAGTCATTCGGTTACAACGAGGATGAGATCGTATCTTCAGATATCGTTGGAATGAGATTTGGTTCATTATTCGATGCAACACAGACAATGGTTAACCAGATTTCTGACGATCAGTACGAGGTACAGGTTGTTTCTTGGTATGATAACGAGAACAGCTACACATCTCAGATGGTTCGTACAATCAAGTACTTCTCTGAGTTAGCTTAATTCTTGTACCCACAAGAACAGTATATCTCAAGACTACTCAAGGGGCGCGGTCTTAATTGAACCGCGCCTTTTTTTTAAAGCATGGCTATTTCTTTTGAATATCTGTGAATTGTAGAATTAATTATATTTTTTAATATGCACAATATGGCATGGCCACATGGCTTATGCCTTGAAATAAGGGAGGACATATTATGTCATTAAACAAGAAATCAATTGATGATATCAACGTAAAAGGCAAGAGAGTTCTCGTTAGATGTGACTTCAACGTGCCACTTAAGGACGGAAAAATCACAGATGAGAACCGTATCAACGGAGCTCTTCCAACAATCCAGAAATTAATCAAGGACGGTGGAAAGGTTATCCTTTGCTCACACCTTGGAAAAGTTAAAAACGGACCAAACGAGGGTGAGTCACTTGCTCCTGTAGCTGTAGCTCTTGAGGCTAAGCTTGGACAGAAGGTTACATTTGTAGCTGACTACAACGTAACAGGTGAGGCTGCAACAAAGGCTGTTTCAGAGATGAAAGAGGGAGATGTAGTTCTTCTTCAGAATACACGTTTCAGAGGCAAAGAGGAGACAAAGCCACAGGAAGCCGGAGATGCATTCGCAAAAGAGCTTGCTGACCTTGCTGATGTATATGTATGTGACGCTTTCGGTTCTGCGCATAGAGCACATGCTTCTGTAGCAGGTGTTACAAAGTTCATCACAGCTAAGGGTGGAGAGAATGTTGTTGGATACCTTATGCAGAAGGAAATTGACTTCCTTGGTAAGGCAGTAGAGAATCCTGTACGTCCTTTCGTAGCTATTCTTGGTGGAGCTAAAGTAGCTGACAAGCTCAATGTTATCGATAATCTCCTCGAGAAGGCTGATACACTTATCATCGGTGGTGGAATGGCATACACATTCCTTAAAGCACAGGGCTATGAGATTGGTATCTCAATGCTTGATGAGACAAAGATTGATTACTGTAAAGAGATGCTTGCAAAAGCAGAGAAACTTGGAAAGAAGATTCTTCTTCCTGTTGATGCAGTTACAATCAAGGATTTCCCAAATCCAATCGATGCTCCTGTAGAGACAGAGACATATGATTATGACAAGATGCCTTCAGACCGTGAGGGCTGTGATATCGGACCTAAGACACGTGAGCTTTTCGCTGACGCTGTTGCATCAGCTAAGACTGTTGTATGGAACGGACCAATGGGTGTATTTGAGAACCCAACACTTGCAGCAGGTACACTTGCAGTAGCAGAGGCACTTGCTAAATCAAATGCTATCACAATCATCGGTGGTGGAGATTCAGCTGCAGCAGTTAACCAGATGGGACTTGGCGACAAGATGAGCCACATCTCAACAGGTGGCGGTGCTTCCCTTGAGTTCCTTGAGGGCAAGGAGCTTCCTGGCGTAGCTTGTGCTGATGATAAATAAGCCGAAAGCAGCTTAATGAAATCGAGCCGCAGGCGATGATTGAATTTAGTGCGAGGCTGTTCTTTGAGATTAGTGAAACCGAGCTGTAGGCGAAGGTTGAACTTAGCGAAAAGAACTACCACAATAAATATTTGTATACAAATACAAGGAGATATAAAATGGCAAGAAAGAAAATTGTAGCCGGTAACTGGAAGATGAACATGACTCCAAGCCAGGCTGTTAAATTAGTAGAAGAGTTAAAACCACTCGTAGTTTCAGATGATGTTGAAGTTGTTTACTGTGTACCTGCAATCGACATCGTACCTGTTGTAGAAGCATTAAAGGGTACAAATGTTGCTGTTGGAGCAGAGAATATGTACTTTGAGGAGAAGGGTGCTTACACAGGAGAAATCTCAGCAGAGATGCTTCTCGATGCAGGTGTTAAGTATGTTATCATCGGACATTCAGAGAGAAGAGATTACTTCAAAGAGGATGACGCACTTCTTAACAAGAAGGTAAAGAAGGCTATCGAGGCTGGACTTACACCAATCCTTTGCTGTGGTGAGACACTTGAGCAGAGAGAGAGCGGTGTTACACTTGACTGGATCAGACTTCAGATTAAGTCAGATCTCGCAGGTGTTGCTGCATCAGATGTTGCAAACATGGTTATCGCTTACGAGCCAATCTGGGCAATCGGAACAGGAAAGACAGCTACTTCTGACCAGGCTCAGGAGGTCTGCGGTGCGATTCGTGAGTGTGTAGCAGAGATTTATGATCAGGCTACAGCAGATTCAGTTCGTATCCAGTACGGCGGATCTGTAAATGCAGGAAATGCAGCAGAGCTTTTTGCAAAGCCTGACATCGACGGTGGATTAGTTGGTGGCGCTTCACTCAAGGCTGATTTTGGAAAGATCGTAAACTACAAGTAATTATTAAATCATAATTTAATATTTGATTTGACAATCACAATAACTAAATGTCACTAAATTCACCAGCTTAGCTGCATTTAGTGGCATTTATTATGTAATGAAATTTTTTGCGGGCTTGCATATGTCACTGTAATAGAACATTTTGCAAGCCTCATATGAAGAATAGAGGAAATATAAATGAGTAAGAAACCGGTAGTATTAATGGTACTTGATGGTTACGGCTTAAGTGACCACAAAGAGGGAAATGCCATAGCTATGGCAAATACCCCTGTTATGGATAAATTGATGGCAGAGTGTCCTTTTGTAAAGGGCGCAGCTTCAGGTCTTGCAGTTGGACTTCCTGACGGACAGATGGGAAACTCTGAGGTAGGACATATGAATATCGGCGCAGGCCGTATCATATATCAGGATCTTACAAGAATCACAAAGGCAATTGCTGATGGTGATTTCTTCAAGAACAAGGTATTAATTTCTGCAATCGAAAACTGCAAGAAGAATGACTCCGATCTGCATCTTTGGGGACTTCTTTCAGATGGTGGAGTTCACAGCCATATCGAGCATCTTTACGGACTTCTTGAGCTTTGCAAGAAAGAGAATTTTGACAGAGTATATGTACACGCCTTCCTTGATGGTCGTGACACACCTCCTGCATCAGGCAAGGGCTATATCGAGCAGCTTCTCGCCAAGATGAAGGAAATCGGTGTAGGAAAGATTGCATCTCTTTCAGGACGTTACTATGCAATGGACAGAGATAACAACTGGGACCGTGTGCAGAAGGCTTATGATTCACTCACTAAGGGTGAAGGCGTAAAAGCTACATGCCCTGTAAAGGCTATGGAGGAGTCATACGCAAATGACGTTACAGATGAGTTCGTGCTTCCTACAGTTATCACAAACGAGGATGGCACACCGGTATCTGTTGTAAAGGACAATGATTCTGTTATCTTCTTCAACTTCCGTCCGGACCGTGCTCGTGAGATGACAAGAGCATTTTGCGATGATAAGTTTACTGGCTTTGAGCGCCCATTCCTTAAGACAACATTTGTATGCTTCAAGGATTATGACGAGTCAATTCCTAACAAGCTTATCGCTTTTGAGAAGGAAGAAATTAAGAATACATTTGGTGAGTATCTTGCAGCAAATGGCAAGAAACAGCTTCGCCTCGCAGAGACAGAGAAGTATGCACACGTAACCTTTTTCTTTAATGGTGGAGTAGAGGAGCCGAATATCGATGAGGCACGTCTTCTTGTAAACAGTCCTAAGGACGTTGCAACATATGACTTAAAGCCTGAGATGAGCGCTCCTGAGGTTGGAATGGATCTTGTTGAGGCTATCAAGTCAGATAAGTATGATGTTATTATCATCAACTTTGCTAACCCTGACATGGTTGGACATACAGGTGTGATCCCGGCTGCTGTAAAAGCTGTTGAGAGAGTTGATTCACTCGTAGGTGATGCAGTGCAGGCAATCAAGGATGTGGATGGAGTATTATTCATCTGTGCTGACCACGGAAACGCAGAGAAGATGATTGATTATGAGACAGGAAAACCTCATACAGCTCATACAACCAATCCTGTTCCTTTCATTCTTGTAAACGCTGACCCTTCTTACAAGCTTCGTGAGGGCGGATGTCTTGCAGATATCGCTCCAACACTGCTTGAGATTATGGGACTTCCACAGCCAAAAGAGATGACAGGAAAGTCACTTATCGTTAAATAAAATTTGTATTATATAGGCTCCGGCGCAGACAAAGGGTTTGAACCGGAGCTTTTGTTTTGATATATTAAAGATATAATAATAAATATAAGAATTGCTTATAAATAGTGTAAAATTATTTAAAAAAACTTATAATATACGTTGACTTTACAAATTGAGCTGGTATATAATTTAAAAGTAGCATTTGATTTGTAAAATAAATTACACATAAGATGGAGGACAATCATGCAGGAATTTAAACCATTCAAAGAAGGAAAAGTAAGAGAAGTATATGATAACGGGGACAGCCTTATTATGGTCGCAACAGATCGTATTTCCGCTTTTGACCATATTTTAAAGAATAAAATTACAGACAAGGGAGCCATCCTCACACAGATGTCTAAGTTCTGGTTTGAATTCACAAAGGATGTTGTTCCTAACCATATGATTTCAGTAGACACAAAGGATATGCCGGAGTTCTTCGGTCAGGACAGGTTCAACGGAAACAGCATGCTCTGCAAGAAGCTTGAGATGCTTCCAATCGAGTGTATAGTTCGTGGATATATCACAGGAAGCGGCTGGGCAAGCTACCAGGAGAACGGTACAGTCTGCGGAATCAGACTTCCGGAGGGACTTGTTGAGTCTGATAAGCTCCCTGAGCCTATTTATACACCATCTACCAAGGCTGATCTTGGAGATCATGATGAGAATATCTCATTCGAAAAATCAGTAGAAGTATTAGAGAAGATTTATCCTGAGAAGGGCAGAGAGTACGCAGAGAAGATTCGCGATTATACAATTGCTCTCTACAAGAAATGTGCAGAGTATGCTCTTACAAAGGGCATCATAATCGCAGATACCAAGTTTGAGTTTGGCTTAAATGAGCAGGGTGAGGTAGTGCTTGCCGATGAGATGCTCACACCTGACAGCTCACGCTTCTGGCCACTTGATGGATATAAGCCTGGACAGGGACAGCCTTCATTTGACAAGCAGTATGTAAGAGACTGGCTCAAGGCAAATCCGGACAATGACCTTCTTTTACCTGATGAGGTTGTTGTGAAGACTGTAGAGAAATATAAAGAGGCATTTGAGCTTCTTACAGGAAGCAAATTCAGCCGCTAATATATTATTTATTCCGCGTTACTATTTCGCAATTATAAACGGAGATATTATGAACCAGGACAATAACATAAATCAGTATATAAATACTAGTATAGATATAAAAAGTCATATCGGTACAAAATTAGAAAGGTGTTCTGATATTGACGAGCATAACCATGTATTTGATGAGCTTCATGAGGAGTGTGGTGTGTTCGGCATGTATGATTTTGATGGAGGAGATGTCGCATCCACTATCTATTATGGTCTTTTTGCGCTTCAGCACAGAGGACAGGAAAGCTGTGGTATTGCAGTGAGTGATACACACGGACCAAAGGGAAAGGTGACCACACACAAGGGTATGGGCCTTGTAAATGAGGTTTTTACTCCTGATATCTTAGAGCCTATGAAGGGTGATATCGGAGTGGGACATGTGCGCTATTCAACAGCAGGCTCATCAACACGTGAGAATGCACAGCCTCTCGTATTAAATTATGTCAAGGGCACACTTGCCATGGCACACAACGGAAACCTCATTAACGCAAAGGAGCTTCGCAAGGAGCTTGAGTATACAGGAGCAATTTTCCAGACCACAATCGACTCTGAGGTTATAGCTTATCATATCGCAAGAGAACGTCTTAACTCAAAAACAGCGGAGGAGGCGGTCAGACGTGCCTGCCAGAAGCTTAAGGGAGCCTATGCACTTGTGGTTGAGAGCCCGAGAAAGCTTATTGCAGCCAGAGACCCATTTGGTTTTAAGCCTCTTTGCATCGGAAAGAGAGACAATGCATATATTGTCACATCTGAGACCTGTGCGCTTGATACAATCGGTGCAGAGTTTGTCAGGGATGTAGAGCCGGGAGAGGTTATCACCATCACTCCTGAAAAGGGCATTGAGTCTGATATGACTATGGCACTTGCCCCTGAAAAACAGGCCAGATGCGTGTTTGAATACATTTATTTCGCAAGACCTGACAGCCGTATTGACGGAGTAAGCGTGTATGGCAGCCGTATTAAGGCTGGTAGATTCCTTGCAATTGATTCACCGGTTGAGGCTGATATCGTGACAGGAGTACCGGAATCAGGAAATGCCGCTGCTCTTGGTTATTCACTTGAGTCAGGCATTCCATATGGCACAGCATTTGTCAAGAACAGTTATGTCGGCAGGACATTTATCAAGCCTAAGCAGTCAAGCCGTGAATCAAGCGTGCAGATAAAGCTAAATGTATTAAAGGAGGCTGTTAAGGGCAAGAGAGTTGTTATGATTGATGATTCAATTGTGCGAGGAACAACCTCAGACAGAATAGTGCGTATGTTAAGAGAGGCGGGGGCCACAGAGGTACATGTGCGCATCAGTTCACCGCCATTCTTATGGCCTTGCTATTTCGGTACAGATATTCCTGCAAGAGAGCAGCTTATCGCTTACAACAGGACTATTGAGGATATCAGACAGATTATAGGTGCAGATTCTTTAGGATACCTTGGAATTGACAGACTTGATGAGATGGTAGAGGGACTGCCAATCTGCATGGGCTGTTTCACAGGAAAATATCCGATGGAGCCACCGAAGGATGATATCAGAGGCGAGTATTTTGATAAAGAAATAGACCTCGAGAGAAAAATGCTTAATCGCTAATAAAGGAGAGAATATGAGTACAGACAGATACACAAGTCCTCTTTCTGAGCGCTATGCCAGCAAAGAGATGCAGTATATTTTTTCGCAGGATATGAAATTTACCACTTGGAGAAAGCTCTGGATTGCTCTTGCAGAGACTGAGATGGAGCTTGGGCTTTCACAGGATGGCAAGCCGGTTATCACACAGGAACAGATTGATGAATTAAAGGCACATGTGGATGACATCAATTATGATGTGGCAAAGGAGCGTGAGAAGCTTGTGCGTCACGATGTAATGAGCCATGTCTATGCATATGGACAGCAGTGCCCTAAGGCAGCAGGAATTATACACCTTGGAGCAACCTCATGCTATGTAGGTGACAATACAGATATCATCATCATGAATGAAGCATTAAAGCTTGTTCACAAAAAGCTTATAAGTGTTATTGCAGAGCTTGCAAACTTTGCTGATAAGTATAAGAATCAGCCAACTCTTGCATTTACACATTTCCAGCCTGCACAGCCGACAACAGTTGGAAAGCGCGCCACACTGTGGCTGAATGAGTTTATGCTGGATCTCGAGGATTTAGAGTATGTGCAGGGTACATTAAAGCTCCTTGGCTCAAAGGGCACCACAGGAACACAGGCCAGCTTCCTTGAGCTCTTCAACGGAGACAATGAGACAATAGACAAGATAGATCCGATGATTGCAAAGAAGATGGGCTTTAAGGATTGTTATCCGGTGTCTGGCCAGACATATTCCCGTAAGGTAGATACAAGAGTGGTAAATGTGCTCGCAGGCATCGCAGCATCAGCTACAAAGATGTCAAACGATATCAGACTGCTCCAGCATCTTAAGGAAGTAGAGGAGCCGTTTGAGAAGAACCAGATTGGCTCATCAGCCATGGCATACAAGAGAAATCCTATGAGAAGTGAGAGAATAGCATCTCTTTCAAGATATGTTCTTGCAGATGTAATGAATCCTGCAATTACATCGGCTACACAGTGGTTTGAGAGAACACTTGATGATTCTGCAAACAAGCGTCTTTCAATACCTGAGGGCTTCCTTGCAATAGACGGAATACTTGACCTCTGCCTCAATGTGGTGGATGGACTGGTAGTATATCCAAAGGTTATTGAAAAGCACTTTATGGCAGAGATACCATTCATGGCAACAGAGAACATCATGATGGATGCTGTAAAGAACGGTGGAAATCGTCAGGAGCTCCATGAGAAGATCAGACAGCTCTCAATGCAGGCAGGAAAGACAGTAAAGGAAGAGGGAAAAGAAAATAACCTCGTAGACTTAATCGCTGCAGATCCTGCATTCGGATTGACAAAGGCTGATATCGAAAAGAACCTTAAGCCTGAGCTTTATGTGGGACGTGCACCTCGTCAGGTAGAAGTATATCTGCGTGATGTAGTTAATCCTGTGCTTGAAGCACATAAGGACGAGAGTGGAGTAAAGGCAGAGATTAACGTATAAATTAAAATATAAATATATTTTTCTAAGACGAAAAGCCCCGTCATATAAGCCATTAAACAGGTTTATATGATGGGGCTTTTTATATAGCCGTCAGGTACGAAGAAGTAAACTTCCCTCAAAGCAGGTTTATTCAAAGCTAGTTTATATTAATTCTCTTTGTCATCATTTCAGGGTTGGTAGCTTCACTGATTGCCACCTGCTTGCTGATTACACCGGCATTGTACAAATTATAGATGCTAGTATCCATAGCAATCATATTCTCAGCAGCAGAGGTATAGATAATGCCGTCAATCTGGTGTACCTTTCCCTCACGGATTAAGTTTCTTATTGCCGGTGTGAGTACCATGATTTCAAATACAGGAATCATCTCACCACTTATAGAAGGCAGGAGTTTCTGTCCAACAACTGCCTGCAGTACAGAGGCAAGCTGGATGGAAATCTGATGCTGCTGTGATGCGGGAAAAGCATCAATTATTCGGTCGATTGTATTAGCGGCACCGATGGTGTGCAGTGATGAAAAAATAAGATGACCTGTCTCAGCGGCTGTGACAGCGGTATTGATTGTCTCGTAATCACGCATTTCTCCAAGCAGAATGACATCAGGGCTTTGACGCAGTGCAGCGCGCAGTGCGGTCAGGTAGCTTTCGGTATCAGTGTTTATTTCGCGCTGTGAGACGATAGATTTTTCGTGTCGGTGTAAAAACTCAAGAGGATCCTCAAGAGTGATAATGTGCTCCTCTTTTTCGTGGTTGATTTTGTCGATAATACACGCTAGGGTAGTTGATTTACCGCTTCCTGCAGGACCGGTTACCAGAACCATACCGTTGTTAGTGTTGGCTAAATCCATAACAGCCTGAGGTATGTGAAGATCGCTTGGTTGTGGCAGCGTAAATGAGATAACACGTATCACGGCAGAGTAGGAGCCACGCTGTTTAAAGGTACTTACTCTGTAACGTGAAACACCGGGGATAGCAAATGAAAAATCATCATCACCTGTTTTTTCAAAACGTGAGATATCCCTTTCAGCCAGTGCATATATGGCAGTGACAAATTCAAAGGTTTCCTTCGGAATCATTTTTATTTCGTTAAGGCACTCCATGGTTCCTTTTGATTTGTATGTTAAGGGGCGTCCGGCAACAATGAAAATATCGGATGCTCCGTTGTCAGTTGCTTCCTTTAAAATTTTTTTAACATCCATTTTAGTTTCCTCCAATTAAGTTTAATGTATCATCTTCCGAAAAAGACGTATTTGTGATAAGCTTCCATTCTTTAATAGTGTAAAAAGCATCATATTTATGAGATGGATAATTGATATTTAATGTTACAGTAAGTGTCTGCGTTTCAGACACGCTTTCTGTGATTGTAAAAGAGAGATTACTGCTTGTTGATGAATCCTCATCAGAGGAGACAACACCTTTATCAGATGACAAGGCTGTGAGTACTGTATCAAAGTATGTAGTCTTGTCAGGACTGCTCTGATATGAGGATGCAAGCATGACGTCTATCTGGGATATTTCATCCTGGATTTTTTCGCTTGCTTCATAGTAGGCACTGTTATTGTCGGCCACACGTTTGCTGAGATTATAGTCAGAGTGTGCCGTTACAAATGATAAAGCGGAAAATGTGACAATGCAAATCATTGTGAAGGCAAGCAGCAGTGTTGAAAATCCAAAGTGAGAAAAATTATTTTTTTTCATTGGGCATTCACCGCCTTTCTTCCCTCCGGAGAGAGTGAATTATAAATGCATGCGGTAATGCCGTAAACCTCAGTGTTATCTGCCTTAAGAAAACGTATGTCGGCTTTTTGAACACCGGAAGAGCTGTCCGGAAGTTCGGAAACGATGATTTTAAACAGAGCATCATCCTTTTCGCATGGATGGTATGTATTATCCATATAAATAAAAAGCTTGTCATTTGCACATATTGAGCCGGAAAATGTTGATGAAACTGCTGACAGATTTCCTCTTTCCTGTTCGTAGACACTTGCAACATTATTACATGCGTTCACAGCCTGATGCAGTACGCCGGTCTGTTCGGTTAAAGAGTGTGTTTTTATAAAAAAAAGCAGACCGACAATCAGCAAAACTGTAAAAAGCAATAAATTGATTGTGATTTCAAGCAGGAATATTCGATTTTTAGAATGTTTAAAGTTTGTTGTTGTCATAAATAGCTTCCTGAATTGAATAGTAATATTTAAAAAAATTAACCTGGCATATCAATTGGAATTTGAGGATAAATACATATCCGTTGTGCCTCCAAAACTGTCTGAAATAGTAACAATAATAAGTCCGTCATCGGTTTTAACCATATCAAAGCCTGAAATTGTCACAATCTGCTGCCCGAGATTTAATGTAAAAGATGTCCCATCCTGTATGTACATTTCGCGTAGACTACCATCATAATAATAAATATAAGTATTGTAAACGTTATCTTTTATGGTGCTTTTCAGACACAGGGCATTGGTGCCATTAATGTTTTCTATTGAAATAGATGAGTTTGAGCTGTTTTGCCTGGTTTTTTCACGCAGATATGAAGTAACTGTGCGAATCTCGTAATTGTAATCCATTGCATTTGCAGTTGCTTTATATTGTCTGACTCCTATCATAATAAGAACAAAAGCAGTCAGTGCAAAGAGAAAAAACAGTAACATGATAAAAATGCTGTCGATTCTGTGTGTTTCTCTGTCAATTTTAAACATATTATTTCCTCTCTATGATTGTCACATCGGGACGAAGATTTGACCCGATATAATTATAATCAATATAATAATAGTCATTGTCATATGTTAGACCATAGTGGTCTGTGAGATATTTCAGATTCGGCGGATATGTTCCTTCAAGGGCATAACACTGGGTGATGCTGCGGTTAAGGGCACGCTCTAATGTGCCACGGCTCTTTGCGGTGTTGCTTTCACTCAGCTTTGATGAGAAGAGTGCAAACAATACAATACATATGATAAGCAATGCCAAAGATATGAATTTCCATATATCAGATTTTTCTTTTTTGACAGAAAATAACATCTATTGCCTCCAAACAGTTATCCAATACTTGAAATTATTCCAAGCAGAGGTAGTAAAAAAGAAATAAGTATAAATCCAATAAAAACGCAAAGCACAATGACCATAGCAGGTTCTATGACTGAAATGAAATGTGAGAGTCTTGAATCAGTATCATCCTCATACGCGCTACATATGTGCATCATAACGTCATCCATGGCACCTGTTTTTGAGCCTATGTCAATCCAACTGGAGTAAAGCTTTGAAAAAATACCGGAATGAAGCAGCGATTCGGAAAATGTCATTCCATCCGAGATGTTTTTCCTGCATGCTTCGATTCTGATATCAAGAGCAGGATTGCTTACCAGTGCCTGCGCTAAATCCAGGCCTCTGTCAGTGTCAAGCCCACTGGACAATGCAAGAAACATACAGTTTGCAAATCGGCTTGTCGATATTGACATCGAAAGTCTGGAGCGTTTGAGCAGGTTTTTGCCGGCCTTTGTATTTAAAAAAATAAAAAGTATTAATGCAGCTAAAAAAACAACGGTAATAATAATAAGCATGTAATGATTGATATATTCACTCAGCTTCATAAGTACAGCAGCAGTACCGGTCAGCTCACTTCCGAGAGTTGTATAAATCTGTGAAAAAACAGGTAGTACTTTAGCTATCATTATGAATATTACAGCAATCATAACAACTGAGAGGACAAGAGGATACATCACAGCACTCTTAATCCCTGATTTAATCTCGTCCTCGCGCTGATAGTAGGTGGACAGAGATGACAGCACCTCCTCAAGCCGTCCGGTTTCTTCGCCGAGCTTTATCATATTTATCATGTATTTTGGAAAACAGCCCGTGTCACTGAGCGCACTGTGCAGAGTGGCACCTAGCTCCATCGGCTTGTAAATCTGTGAAAGAAGTCTGTGGGTCTGCTCATCAGGTGCATCGTCGCATAAAATTGAAACACCATAATATGTAGGCAGACCGGCCTTTATGATGAGAGTTATCTGCTGACAGAAGGCAGATAGCTCAGCATTGCTTAAAACTTTATTTTTTTTAGACATTTATGTCCTCCTAATATATGTATTTGACAATGTAATCACTGTCCTTTGCGATAAAATCCTTTGGTGAGCTGCTGGTAGAAGCAAAGGTTGGATCAAGCATGTTCCAGTCTGTACCGTTGAATTCGATAATACCGTTTATCCAGCCTTTATCCTTAATGTAGGTACTTATCCAGGCATGATATTCATCACCGGCATATCCAACCTCAAGTCTTGTCGGGATGGACTGTGAACGAAGCATGGCAGCCATCACAGAGGCGTAATCAAAACATATTCCGGTTTTTTCGGTGAAAACCTCATCAATATCAGGAATATATCCGCTTTTAACATTTTTGGCTTTTTCATAGTCATATTTAAAGTTAGAGATAATGTAGTTGTAGACACTTTCCACGACTTCAGTATCGTTGTTACAATAATAAGCCAGTTCACTTCCTTTTTGAACAGCCAAAGAGGAAGCCGTAAAATTGACAAATTGATTCGGATATAAAAAAGCACCGAATTCATCAGTTATAGAAACCTGTATGGTCTGCGAGAGAACAGAAGCATATTGAGTTCCTTCGACATTTTCGTATACTGATACATTGTATGTTCCACTTTGAGCCGACAAAGGAAAAACCTCTGCGCCTCCGTGAAGGTCGAAGGTGTAGGTAACATTGTCAGGCCCGGTTATCTGAAGCTTAACCTTTTGATTGGTGCCGTGGTAATCCGCAAAAATATATCCATTTGAGCTGTTTGAAGCATCAATGGAGGCAACATCACAGGAGTAGCTCTCGATGTTGTCAGCAGCAGGTGTGAGCACTTTTGGGGTATTGTCCCAGCTTCCTTTTTGGGTGGAAGGCTCGGAAGAAGCTGCCGGCTGTTTAATGTTTTGCCTGGAGGTACCACATGCACAAAATAAAAGGCATGATATGAATATAAGTGGAAGTGCTTTTTTATAAAAATTGCACTTCATGAAATTCTCCTCTTAATTAATCAAATATAATATTATTATAATGTATTTTCTTGTAAAATGAAATGAAAAAATGTATAATTTATAAAAGAAAAGTTCAAAAAAAGAGAGGATAGGTATATATGAAAAAATTTTTTAATGAGTTCAAAAAGTTTATCAGTAGAGGAAATGTCATGGATATGGCAGTTGGTATCATCATAGGCGGTGCGTTTACCAGTATAGTTACATCTTTGGTTAATGATATTATAAACCCTATACTTGGAGTGTTTGGCGGCATGAATTTTGACCAGCTCTCGGTAAAACTCTTTGGGGAAGCTACATTGTATTATGGAAAGTTTCTTACTGCTGTAGTCAATTTTCTTATCATGGCACTTATCGTATTCTGCATTGTAAAGGCTATGAATGCGGCAGGAGAGAGGTTTGGACGCAAAGAGAAAAAAGAGCCTGACACAAAGGAGTGTCCATACTGCAAGAGTAAGATTGCCATTGCGGCAACAAGATGCCCGAATTGTACATCAATGCTCAATACAGCAGATGAAAGTGAAAAATAGCGATACATTTATTGCGTGAAACTAATAAAATCCATTGCATAAAGTGTGAAAATCTGTTACATATAGTATAAAACTCTTGACTGTGCAATAAAAACGTAGTATATTAGTTCTGTTATTTAGAATTGAAATTAGGAGGTCTTATCGTGGCAACTTTAAAAATTGTTTTATCGGTATTATTTATAATCGTCAGTTTAGTAATTACTATAGTTATTCTTTTTCAGGAGGGTAAGTCAGCAGGACTTGGCACTATTGCAGGAGTTGCTGATACATATTGGGGCAAGAACAAGGGACGTTCAAAGGAAGGACGTCTGGTTAAAGCGACAATTGTATGTGTTGTTCTTTTCTTTATTATATCAATTGTCTTAAATATGGGAATATGGTAAATACTTAGACTGTCGAGAAATCGGCAGTCTTTTTTATCGCATCAACATCCAGATGATGAAATTCGAGGTTTTCGTTGCAGGTTGATGTGATATAAAATCAACATTCACAGGATGAAAATGTCAATGGTGGAAATTTTATTTAAAGCCTGTGCATTTGAAATCAGATGGGGCAACGAAAAAGGAGAGATAATGAGTAATATAGATAAATATGAAACACGAAAAAAGATGGTCTATGACTTCATGTGTGATGACATGTATGTTCCGATGAAAATCAAAGAACTGTGCATAGTACTCGGAGTAAAAAAAGAGGACAGACCACAGCTTGAACAGATTCTTTTGGATTTGCAGGCGGAGGGAAGGATAACACTCTCAAAGCGCGGCAAATACTCAAAGTCGGAAATTAAAAAGACAGTCGGCGTATTCACAGCTCATCAAAGGGGCTTTGGCTTTGTCACTGTGGAGGGAGAGAATGATGATATTTTTATCCCTGCCGAATATGTAAATGGTGCGATGCACATGGACACTGTTGAGATTACAATCTCCCCTGTCACAACAGGCCGCCGCAAGGAGGGAAAGGTTGTTTCTGTCATAGAGCGAGGCATGAAGCAGGTAGTCTGCACCTATGAGGCGAGTGATAACTTTGGCTTTGCAGTGCCTGACAATACCAGGTTTGGTACAGATATTTTCATACCAAAGGAGCGCTCAAAGGGTGCTATGTCTGGCCATAAGGTAGTGGTTGAAATCACAAGCTATGGTAAAAAGGGCAAAAAGCCGGAGGGCAAGGTTGTTGAAATAATCGGACATATAGATGACCCGGGTACAGATATTCTTTCTATAGTAAAGGCTTATGATCTGCCGGTGGATTTTTCGGAGAAAATCATGCATCAGGTGCAGAATGTGGCAAAGGATGTGACACCTGCGGATATGGCCGGCAGGATGGATTTACGCGACTGGATGATGGTCACGATAGACGGAGAGGATGCAAAGGATCTAGATGATGCCGTGTCTTTATACATGGATGGCGACAATTATGTACTTGGAGTACACATAGCAGATGTGTCGAATTATGTGCAGGAGCACAGTGCCCTTGATGTGGAGGCACTTAAGAGAGGAACATCGGTTTATCTTGTAGACAGAGTAATTCCAATGCTTCCAAGAGAGCTTTCAAATGGCATATGCTCCTTGAATGAGGGATGTGACAGGCTGGCTCTTTCATGCATTATGACAATAAATAAAAAGGGTGAAGTTATCGATCATAAGATTGCAGAGACGGTCATAAAGACAAATCGCAGGATGACATACACAAATGTAAAAAAGATTCTTGCAGATAAGGATGACGCTGTGATTGAAGAATATAAGGAGCTTGTGCCTATGTTTGAAAAAATGGCAGAGCTTGCAGCAATTCTACGCAAAAAGAGAATGAAACGAGGTTCTATAGACTTTGACTTTCCAGAGACTAAAGTCGTGCTCGACGAAGCAGGTCATCCGATAGATATAAAGCCGTATGACAGAAATGTGGCAACAAAGCTCATTGAGGATTTCATGCTTATAGCAAATGAAACTGTGGCTGAGGATTATTTCTGGCAGGAAATACCTTTTGTATACAGAACACATGACAAGCCAGACTCAGAAAAAATCGCAAAGCTTTCCACATTTATCAATAATTTTGGCTATACGCTTCATATTGGTGCTGATGAGGTACACCCAAAGGAGCTTCAGAAGCTTTTGATGAAGGTGGATGGCACAGATGAAGAATCCCTGATAAGCAGACTGACACTGCGCTCTATGAAGCAGGCGAGGTATACAACAGCATGTACAGGACATTTTGGACTGGCGGCAAATTATTATTGTCACTTTACATCACCAATCCGCAGATATCCTGATTTGCAGATACACCGTATCATCAAGGAAAATATCCGCGGTAGGATGAATGATAACCGCAGGGAGCACTATGAGTCTATACTCGATGCTGTTGCAAAGCAGGCAAGTGAGACCGAACGACGTGCAGAAGAGGCAGAGCGTGAAACGGTCAAGCTTAAAAAATGTGAATACATGTCAAATCATATTGGAGAATGTTTTGAAGGAGTTATATCAGGTGTCACAGAGTGGGGCTTTTTCGTGGAGCTTCCAAATACAGTTGAGGGACTTGTGCGCGTGACAGACCTGACAGACGATTTCTATGAGTTTTACGAGGATACCTATGAGCTAGCCGGTTCAGCCACCAATAAGAGATACAAGCTTGGACAAAAAATCAAGGTTGTTGTGGACAGTACTGACAAAATTATGCGTACAATTGATTTTAAACCGGCAGAATAATATGACAATAATGACGAAATTTTTTATTATTTAAAAATACTTATTTGATTATCTGTTATTTGTCGGTTGTTGTGCGAAAGATTTATTGAAAAAGATGTCATAATATATTATATAGTGTAAATAAAAAGAAATGTGAACCAGCGGTTTACAATAATTTGCGTTTTAGATATTGGCAATTATAAAAAAATGTGTTAGTATTGTAAAGCAGTTTGAGGAAAGGAGATACCGACATGGCTAAGGAACCAAAGAAATTAATAGCCAACAACAAAAAGGTCTATCACGATTACTTTTTGCTTGAGAAATACGAAGCCGGTATTTCACTTGCAGGAACTGAGGTGAAGTCACTTCGAATGGGAAAGGGCAGCATAAAGGAGTCGTTCATCCGTATTGAAAACGGTGAGATTATCCTGTATGGCATGCATATCACACCATATGAGAAGGGAAATATCTTCAACAAGGATCCACTCAGACCTAAAAAGCTTTTGCTCCACAAGAAGGAAATCGAGAAGCTTTCATCAAAGATGAAGGAAAAGGGTTTCACAATTGTGCCGGTAGAGGTCTACTTTAAGGGAAGTCTGGTCAAAGTAGAGATAGCACTTGCCAAAGGCAAGAAGCTTTATGATAAGAGAGCAGACATAGCCAAGAAGGATCAAAAGCGAGAGGCACAGAGAGATTTCAAAATCAGAAATCTTGGTTAGCAAAAAATGAATATGGGCTAGTAAAGGTTTCGACGGGGCCCACAAGGTCCGGTGGACCTTGGTTTTGGGCGGACCGAAGCGGAGCGGAGAACATGGAGCGTAGCTGCATGTACCCCGCAAAAAATTGAATATGGGCTAGTAAAGGTTTCGACGGGGCCCACAAGGTCCGGTGGACCTTGGCTTTGGGCGGACCGAAGCGGAGCGGAGAACATGGAGCGTAGCTGCATGTACCCCGCAAAAAAAATTGAATATGGGCTAGTAAAGGTTTCGACGGGGTACATGCAGCTGGAGAAGCGAGTCGTATGGCGATGCGTTAAATGGCCAAATTAAAATTAAACGCTGAAGATAATTTAGCATACGCTGCCTAATGGCAGCAGTCTGACCTAGAGCACTCACACTTTAGGACCCAGGCTTCGACTATGTGAGAAACGACGTTGGCAAAGCTTTGAGCCATCGGGCGTATCATGAAGCTACTGAAACCACAAGGTTGTTTGTTATCGTGTGGCAGAGGGAATGTTAAATAATAAACTACACTCGTAGAAGGACAGGGAATTGTATTTCGGACACGGGTTCGACTCCCGTCTAGTCCACTAAAGGGCGGTTTGTGATAAAACCGCCTTTTTTCTTGCAAAACCGCATAAATAAAGGCTTTACACGTTATTGTGCAAAGCCTTTTATTAAAACTGTTATTTCAGGTTATCGAAAACATTGTAAAAACGCGGGATGTATCGCATTTGAAAAATAAATTTCAAAAAAATGTAAAAAAGTGTTGACAAGAATGGAATAGGGTGATATTATATCGAAGTCGCTTCGGTGAGGCAACAAAAACGAAACGGCAAAACAGCATATCGGGGTGTGGCTCAGCTTGGCTAGAGCGCCTGGTTTGGGACCAGGAGGTCGCAGGTTCGAATCCTGTCACCCCGACTTGTGAACAATTAAATATGCGGGTGTAGTTCAATGGTAGAACACCAGCCTTCCAAGCTGGATACGTGGGTTCGATTCCCATCACCCGCTCTCGTGCAGGGGTATCGAAGTGGTCATAACGAGGCGGTCTTGAAAACCGTTTGTCCGCAAGGGCGCGTGGGTTCGAATCCCACCCCCTGCGCTTTATATAGGGCTATCGCCAAATGGTAAGGCAACGGACTCTGACTCCGTCATTTCAAGGTTCGAATCCTTGTAGCCCTGTTTGATAAAAACTTAAAAAAAGTTGTTGACAAACACTTGAAAGTTTGATATCATATCACTCGTTGTCGCAAGACAATGAACTAAAGAACATTGATAACTGAACAGTGAGAAACCTTGAAAGATTTTGAGAATCAATCAGAACGCTTCAATGAAAATTGAAGACCTTTAAAACAGTAAATTCAGAATTTGTGC